>CAJYBS010000471.1 GCA_913064795.1 uncultured Gammaproteobacteria bacterium | reverse complement strand
CGAAGACCTCGCTGCTGCATCCAGTCACCGCTTGAGCCAAATTCGCGGCGCAGAAATTGGTATGGTTTTTCAAGAACCCATGACCGCGTTGAATCCTGTGCACACCATTGGCAGGCAGCTCACCGAAGCCGTGGCCCTTCATACAGATCAATCAATCCCGGAGCAAATTGAAACCGCCATCGCAATCCTCCAGAGGGTTGGGATCCCTGAGCCAGAACTCAGAATGACCGAGTACCCGCATCAACTTTCCGGCGGAATGCGGCAACGCATCGTGATTGCCATTGCGCTCATTTGCGAGCCAGAATTATTGATCGCGGACGAACCCACGACCGCATTGGATGTGACCATTCAGGCGCAAATTCTGGACCTCATTCGGTCCTTGCAGAATGATATGGGCATGGCAATGATCATGATCACCCACGATCTGGGGGTCATTGCTGAGACCTGTGACACGGTGGTGGTCATGTACGCTGGACAGGTTGTCGAATGTGGGAGCGTTTTCGATATCTTCGATACGCCCAAGCATCCCTACACCCAAGGACTGCTTAGATCGATCCCTAGACTCGATGGTGCATCGAAACAACCCCTCGAAATTATCCCAGGTATGGTGCCGAGTTTGCATGACTTACCCGGGGGCTGCCGTTTTGCTAATCGCTGTGAATACCAAGCCCCAGAATGTCATGCAGCCCAACCTTCGATCGAACCTGTGGCCAACGCTCATCAGGTTCGATGCCTAAGATGGCAAGATCTATGACAACACCACTGCTTCAAGTCGAAAACCTAAAAATGCACTTCCCCGTTAAAGGCGGGCTGTTTAACCGCGCCCGGGCCAAAAACTATGCCGTTGACGGTGTCGACTTGACCATCAACGCTGGCGAAACATTAGGCTTAGTCGGTGAATCCGGTTGTGGGAAGTCGACCCTTGGGCGCTGCATCACCCGGCTCTATCGCCCAACTGAGGGTGCCATTTACTTTAAAGGCACTGATTTGGCCCAGCTCAGCAGTCGGCAGCTTTTACCCTACCGGCAAAATGTTCAAATGATCTTCCAAGATCCCATGGAGTCTCTTAATGCACGCCACACCGTCGGTGAGCTTTTGGAAGAGCCTTTTATTATCCATGACATTGGTAATCGACAGAGCCGCCAAAAGAGCGTTGCAGGATTGCTTGATACGGTCGGCCTTCCGGCTCGGTCAGCCACGCGTTATCCCTTTGAGTTTTCCGGAGGACAACGGCAAAGAATTGGTATCGCTCGGGCCCTCGCCCTAAAACCAGAATTGGTCATCTGCGATGAACCCGTATCGGCTTTGGATGTTTCTATCCAAAGTCAGATCTTAAATCTGCTTATGGACCTTCAGCGAGAATTCAACTTAGCGTATCTTTTTATTGCACATGATCTGGCCGTGGTGAAGCATATTTCCGACCGTGTGGCGATCATGTACCTCGGAAAGATCAGCGAGCAAGCCAGTAGCGCCAGTATTTACGAGGCCCCTCAGCATCCTTACACCCGATCTCTGATCTCGGCGATTCCGAACCCAGACCCACATATCCGAGTCCAGCGGATTCCTTTGCAAGGTGATGTGCCATCACCGATTTCTCCGCCCCCGGGTTGCTCTTTTCACACTCGCTGCCCTGAGGCCATCAAGCGGTGTGCAACCGCGCTGCCACAGCTCATCCCCACTGGGGATCAACACTGGGCTGCCTGTCATCTCCTCGACGCTCAAACATGACCCCTGTGCCTCGCCGCCGCACCAGCGTTTTATGTCGACGAGACAATAAGCTCCTGATGATCGAGCTCGAAGACCCGACAACCCGCAAACGATTTTGGTCGCTGCCAGGCGGAATGATCGAGCCCGGGGAGAGCCCAGAGTCCTGCGCCATTCGAGAAACCTTAGAAGAAACGGGCTATTCGATTCGTCTAACCAGCGAAGGGATCACAACAGGCTATCTCTTTCATTGGAACAAAAACCACTACGCCTGCGAGTGCGAGTGGTCTCTTGGCGAACTCGACGGAGATCCTGA
>CAJYBS010000470.1 GCA_913064795.1 uncultured Gammaproteobacteria bacterium | reverse complement strand
CCAGGTGCCAGGTGCCAGGTGCCAGGTGCCAGGTGCCAAGCGCCAAGCGCAAAGTAAAAGCATGTGAAGGATAGAGAGAAGAAGATGAAACAAATTGGAACGGCGACCTCTGAAACAGCAACCCGGGTCTTGTTGTGCGGCAGTGGTGAGTTAGGTAAAGAAGTCGCAATTGAGTTTCAACGGCTCGGGATCGAGGTTATCGCCGTTGATCGCTACGACAATGCACCGGCCATGCAAGTCGCTCATCGCTCGCACACGCTCAGCATGCTCGACGGTAAGGCATTGAGATCGGTGATCGAGCTTGAGAAGCCTCATCTAATTATTCCGGAGATCGGGGCGTTAAGCACCGATACGCTGGCGGAACTGGAGGAAGAGGGTTTTAAGGTCATTCCAACGGCGCGTGCAGCACAGTTGACGATGAATCGCGAGGGTATCCGAAATCTCGCTGCTCAGACTCTGGGACTGCCAACTTCAAGCTATGCGTTTGCAGACACCGAACAAGCGTGCCGGGCCGCGGCTGCACGGATGGGCTTTCCATGTTTTATAAAGCCGGTTATGTCCTCATCGGGAAAAGGGCAGTCGATGATTCGCTCAGAAAGTGACATTGGCTCCGCCTGGACCCATGCACAGTCGGCCGGACGCAGTGGTCGTGGCCGGGTCATCGTCGAAGGGTTTGTCGATTTTGATTATGAGATTACATTGCTGACGGTGCGACACATCGGGGGAACGAGTTTTTGCGCGCCGATTGGTCATCGACAGGAAGGGGGTGATTATCGTGAATCCTGGCAACCCCAACCCATGAGTGCTGCAGCGATGGAAGGTGCGAAGCACATTGCTAGTACCATTACAGAAAACTTGGGAGGTTTTGGATTGTTTGGTGTGGAGCTGTTCGTAAAAGGCGATACTGTGATTTTTAGCGAAGTCTCGCCTCGACCGCACGATACCGGGCTGGTGACTTTAATTTCACAAAATTTGTCTGAGTTTGCGCTTCATGTCCGGGCTGTTCTGGGGCTTCCGATACCTCTTATCGAGCAGCTAGGGCCTGCGGCTTCTGCGGTAATTCTAGGCGAAGGCTTGACAGATCAAATTGCTTTTGAGGGTGCCGCTGAGGCCCTCTCTGTACCCGGGACGGACCTTCGGCTGTTCGGGAAACCTTCTATGGATGGGCATCGCAGGCTGGGTGTCGCGTTAGCGCGATCAGAAGATCTAGCCCAGGCACGAGCCGCCGCAGCCCAGGCCGCTTCCTGTGTGCGGATCATCTCTGGCAGAGAGGGCATTCCCGAGCGCTGAAGCGCGATTCCTTGTTTGGACCGGGCATGAGGTTCTGGTTGCATGAGCAAATTAATTTAAAAACACCAGAGGAGAGACGGCATGGGTGAATTGTTTAAGGATCAAGTCGTGTTAATCACCGGCGGGAGCCGCGGACTAGGGCGAGCGATGGCAGAGGGTTTTGCCGCTGAGGGTGCTAAATTGGCGATTGTCAGCCGAAAAATTGAAGCCTGCGATGCGGTAGCCGAGGCCATGAAAACGGCGCATGGCACTGAGGTGTTTACTCGAGCTACCCACGTCGGTGACTGGGATGATCTCGATGCAATGGTCGAAGCGGTGATTTCGCATTTTGGCCGGATAGACGTGTTGATTAACAACGCTGGAATGTCACCCTTGTATCCTGCACTCACGGAAGTTTCCGAGGCTTTATTCGATAAAGTCTTGAGCGTTAATTTAAAAGGCCCCTTTCGCTTGATGGCCAATGTCGGGGATCGGATGATGCGCACCGGCGGCGGGTCGATTATCAATATCAGCAGCTCGGCTTCGGTAACTAAGAGCCCCAATTCTGAACCCTATGGTGCTGCCAAATCAGGGCTCAATGCGTTAACGCGTTCCTTTGCAGCGGCCTATGGCCCGAAGGTTAGAGTCAATTGTATTATGGCGGGTCCATTTTTGACTGACATTGCAGATGCGTGGGACATGGAGGCCTTTAATGCGCGCGCAGAGGCGAATATCCCACTTCAGCGGGGGGGGGGGCCCGGTGAAAACGTGGCTGGAGCACTTTATTTTGCGGG
>CAJYBS010000469.1 GCA_913064795.1 uncultured Gammaproteobacteria bacterium | reverse complement strand
GCGGCAAATCAGCGCTGCCGCCAGACCGAGTCCGCTGCTTGATCGCAGGGCTGTACCGGAAGCACGGATCCTCGATGACATGATGTCTCGGCGGTACAAACAGTTCAGCGACGTCTCTGAATTGCCCGACAATACAACGGCGCGGCGCTATGTCGCGCAAAGTGCTCGGGATAATTTGAATCAACAAACGGGCTATGACTATGAAGGTTATTCGGATGCCGAGATGCTCGATTCTATTCTCTATAACGTGTTTCCTAATTTTTCAGTATGGGGCGGGATGAAACCGACTCGAGTTTATCGTTGGCGCCCCAACGGTAACGATGTCGACAGTGCCATCATGGAAATCTACCAGCTTGATTTGGTTCCAAAGGGGCAGGATCGGCCCAAGCCCTCACCGCTTCGCACCCTGACCGATGCCCAGCGATGGTCAGATGCTGAGGAGCTTGGTGGTCTTGGCACCATTGCCGATCAGGACATGGGTAACCTGCCTTTTGTGCAAGAAGGGCTCAAGGCCTCGGGCAATCATCAGGTGCAATTCGCAAACTATCAAGATATGCGAATCCGGCAGCACCACATTATGATTCAACGGTATATCGACGGGGACTTCTGATGTTCGCGAATGTCGCTTCTGACTTTAATTCCCTCTGGGCTAAAGTCGAGGGTCATTGCCAGCTCCGAGTTATCAGATCGCTCGTGATGCTGGTATGGGTCGGGGCTGTTTTTCAAACCGCTTCAGCGGATGTCCTATCTCGAGACCCTGCCAGTGCCGAGCTGCATGCGCTGTTTGATGCCGCGTGGGAGTCCGATATGCGGGAAAGCCCGGTCTGGGCCTCTATGCTTGGCGATCGCCGATTTAATCGGTCTTGGTCTGACTTGTCCAATGAAGGACAAGCCCGGCGCAGCGCTGCTGATGCCCGCTTTCTCAAAGGGCTTGAGCGCATTGACCAAGAATTGTTATCTCCAGATGATCTACGCAACTACGCATTGTTTGCTCAGGAATATCAAGACCGCTTGGCAGAAAGTGCGTTTCATCAGGAAAGGATCCCCATCAGTCAGCGGGGCGGCATTCAAACATTGGATGAAACCGGTAATCGGTTGCGGATGGAAACTGTCCGCGATTTTGAGGATTGGCTGGCGAGACTTGCAACGCTCGATGGCTATATGTCGCAAACCATTGCGCTGATGGAGACCGGGATTCGCAGCGGTCATGTTCCGCCAAAAGTTACGATGCAACGAGTGCCTGGGCAAATCCAGAAACAATTGGTCGACACGCCTGAGAACAGCCTGTTTTACGCGCCATTCTCCAAGTTTCCGGAGCACTTTTCTGAGCAGGAGAAGCAGCGCCTGCAGGCTGAGGCTAAGGAGGTAATTAAGACCGTTGTTGTGCCAGCTTATCGCCGTCTAGATACCTTTTTTAATGAGACCTACCTGCCAGCCTGTCGAGACGATATCGCGGCGTCGAATCTGCCTGATGGTCGGGCATTCTATGAGCATCGGGTGAAGCGCTACACAACAACGGATATGACGCCGAATGAGGTCCACGATATTGGGCTAAAGGAAGTCAAAAGAATCCGAGCTGAGATGCGTGAGGTGATGCGCTCGGTTGAGTTTGAAGGTGACCTACAGGCTTTCTTTACATTTTTAAGGGAGGATCCACAGTTCTATTTTTCGGATCCCTCGGATCTGTTGACCGCCTACGAGGCCACGTCAAAGCAAATCGATCCCAAGTTGGTTCAGCTCTTCACCAAGTTACCGCGAATGCCCTATGGTATCGCAGTGATTCCAGAATCGATCGCTCCAGATACCACAACAGCCTACTATACCCGCCCGGCAGCTGATGGGAGTCGTCCTGGTTACTATTGGGTGAATCTTTATAATCCTATGGCGCGACCCAAGTTTGAAATTGAAGTCTTGTCGGTTCATGAAGCCGTCCCAGGGCATCACTTACAAATTGCGCTCCAGCAAGAACGCGATGGCTTGCCCACTTTTCGGCGGTACTCCGGATTCACAGGTTTCACAGAAGGCTGGGGCCTTTACGGCGAGCGTGTGGGGTATGACATTGGTCTGTACCAAGATCCTT
>CAJYBS010000468.1 GCA_913064795.1 uncultured Gammaproteobacteria bacterium | reverse complement strand
CCCATGGCCGGCCGGGCTCCCAGCAAAACATCCAGTGCATATGGCCTTTGACACGCTCACTCCCTTTAGCAGAGCCAACAACCTAACAACCCCTGCCGGGACCCTTTGGGCGCCACATTCCACGCCCCTGCATCTCCTTGCAGCCCCGGAGCTTGTGATACCATCAATTCAACTTCCTAGCAGAGAGCCGCCGCATGCATGTGACTCAAGCCGTCCAAAAGCGATCCTCGATTCGCGCCTTCACAGATCAACCGGTTTCCAATGCGCTCATTCATGAGCTCATCGAGGGCGCCAGCCGCGCACCATCGGGGGGCAATGTTCAACCCTGGCAGCTGTACGTCTTTAACGGGGATGCGATGGTCCGCTTCAAACAACATGTGCGGGAGAACCCAAGGCGCGAAACACCGGGCTACGCGATTTACCCAGAGAATCTCAAAGAACCCCACCGTAGCGCGCGATTCGAGGTTGGCGGAATGGTGTGTGCGTGACTCGAGATTCCACGCGATGACAAAGCCGCAAGACTTCAGAGACTCGCTCAAAATTTTCAATTTTTCGGCGCACCCGCAGGATTTTTCTGTTTTATCGACGAGCAAATGGGTCCACCCCAATGGTCTGATCTGGGCATGTTTCTCCAAACTTTCATGTTGCTAGCGACGGAGGCCGGATTGGCCACCTGCGCTCAAGAGGCTTGGGCGACAAAACCACAAACGGTGGCTGAATATGTAGACGCGCCCGGGACATCGATGCTGTTTTGCGGCATGGCCATCGGCTATGAAGATACGACCGAAGCGGTTAACACCTTGAGAAGCCACCGCTTCCCCGTTGAGTCGTTCACGACTTTCATCTCTTAAGGCATAGGTGGGGCACACCATGACATCGGCCTATCCTGAGAGCGATGATTCCAATCAAATGAAGAGGACCGACCAATGCAACTAACATGGTCACACGCTGTACTGAACATTAAAGATGAAGCGAGTATGCTCGACTTTTACACCAAAACTCTGGGCTTTAGCATCAGTGACCGAGGCCCAATTGCCGAAAAGGGCCCTGACATCATTTTTTTAAGTCAGACCCATGACGAGCATCATCAGCTCGCCTTCGTCACCACACGGAAAGCCGAGGACCCTCCGAGCGCGCTTAATCACATCGCCTTTCGCGTCCAATCCTTTGAGGATTTGCAAAACCTTAAAACCAGGCTAGAAGCGGTTGAGAAAGATTTTTTACCCCTTTCCCATGGCAACACCTTGTCTCTTTATTTTGCTGACCCGGAAGGCAATGGGCTCGAAGTATTTTGGGATACGCCGTGGCATGTATCCCAGCCCTCAGGCATTGTTTGGGATAGCAATTTAGATGAGACTGCTGCGCTCGCGTGGGTTGAAGCGACCTTTAACCAAGATGCAGAATTCGCCCTCAGAGAGGACGCCCAGGGTAAATTCGTCAACCGAACGCCGTGAACCCTTGAGCTGAATGCGGGGTCGACAGGGTGTTTTCGCTCAGTCGGACCGATTCGCAGCAGGGCCTATGGCTAAGGCGCCCCTGGGTCAGTTCGGCGAACCGGCCGATTCACCAAGATAATTCCCGCGCCAATCAAAATCAGGGCAAGACCCAGAGAAGACGTGATCGGATCATCAAAAATGAGCCAGCCAAAGTAGACCCCAACCACAGGCGTGATCAAACTCAATGAAGCCATGTTAGACACCGGATAGTGCTGCAACACCCAAAACCAAACTAAAAACCCTGCGGCAACAATCACAAGCACCTGAAACAAAAATACGCCGTAGATTAGCAAGGTTGGCGAGCGTATCGGATCGCCTAGCGCAATCCCGAGTCCAGTCAGCACAATGCCAGAAACAAACAACTGATAGAGCAAATTCATCTCGCTCGAAACATGACTCAGTTTCAAGCGCGTCACCAGCGCGATGCTTGCCCACAGAGTCCCTGCGAGCAGTGCGAGCAGATCCCCCAACCAGGCCGATGCACCCGCATCACCAAGATCCCCGCTCAGACCAAGGGCAGCGCCGCCGATCGCAAGACCCAACCCCCTGATCGTATCGCGGTTCAAAGGCACTAGAGGCATCACGAGA
>CAJYBS010000467.1 GCA_913064795.1 uncultured Gammaproteobacteria bacterium | reverse complement strand
TGGGTGTGATGGACTTGACAGCGATTTGTTTGGCCAGAGACCACGGAATGCCGTTGAGGGTATTTAAACTAGACAAACAGGATGCACTGCTCAACGCGGTCGTTGGTGACGGTGAAGGGACGCTCGTTGTCCCTCAAAGGTCCAAGGAGACTGGATCATGATAGAAGAGATTAAGGAAGACGCTGAGACCCGAATGCAAAAAAGTTTGGTTGCCCTCGAGACAGCTTTTGCAAAGATCAGAACTGGTCGAGCGCATCCTAGTTTTTTGGATTCTGTGAATGTTGACTACTACGGCAATCACACGCCCCTTCGGCAAATGGCGAACGTCAACGTCGAGGAAGGTCGATCCCTGGTGATCGTGCCATGGGAGCGCGCGATGATTCCTGTTATCGAAAAAGCCATTTTAAAATCCGATTTGGGTGTGAATCCATCAAGCAGTGGAGAAAGCATTCGGATCTCGATGCCGCCGTTGACAGAAGAAAACCGGCGAGATTTAGCAAAAATCGCTCGCGCGGAGTCAGAAAATGCTCGGATTTCCATTCGGAACATTCGGCGGGATGCCAACGGTGACATTAAAGATTTTCTGAAGGAAAAAGAAATCAGCGAGGACGAAGCCCGTCGCGGCGAGGAATTGATTCAAAAAGTCACCGATGAGATGATTAAGGCCGTCGATCAGGCCCTCGGCCGTAAAGAGAATGACTTGATGGCGCTCTAAGGCCCATCGAGTCCGAACATGCTCAGAACGCGAATTCTAACGGCTTTAATCATCGCACCCGCAGCACTTGCTGCAATTTTCCTGTTATCGGTTGAAGATTTCCGTTGGTTCATTTTAGGCCTTGTAGTGTTGTCGGGTTGGGAATGGGCGAACTTCATTCGACTCGGCACACTGGGACGCTGGCTCTATGGATTCGGCCTAGGTGTCTTGCTGTACACCACGGGTGATCTGCTTCAAATGTGGATGGCACTCGCTGGCCTTTGGTGGCTTATCGCGCTCGCTCTGATTTTAAAGTTCCCAGAGCAACCTGAATTTTTCAAGCGCCGGGAGATCTTGGCTGGCCTGGGTGTGATTGCACTGGTCCCCTGCGGCGTGAGTCTCAATGTCCTTAAATCAACGCCACAAGCAGAGTCTTTGATTGTGCTGCTGCTCATGCTGATTTGGTCAGCTGATATTGGTGCCTATTTCGTGGGTCGCCGCTTTGGACAGCGAAAGTTGCTGCCTGCGGTAAGCCCTGGAAAATCAGTAGAAGGCCTATTTGGGGGGCTCGCTGTAACGCTCATCGTCGGGCTCTTGTTAACCGTGACGGTCGCTCCTATTGCGCAGATGCCCGTCCCTGCTGCGCTTTGGGGGTTTGTATTCGTCGTGATCGCGTTGGTGTCTGTTTTGGGGGATTTGACCCTCTCAATGTTCAAGCGGATACGAGGTATCAAAGACTCCAGTCAATTATTGCCTGGCCATGGGGGGATTCTTGATCGGCTGGACAGTCTCTATTCGTCTGCGCCCTTGTTTGCAGTCTTGGTGACCTATTTGGCAGGTCAAGCATGAGCGCAAAATGGCTAACCTTGCTGGGTTCAACTGGGTCGATTGGACAGAGCACTTTAGAGATTGTGGAGCGACGCTCGGACTATCATATCTACGCGTTAACAGCCCATAAAAACATCACGTTGCTGTTGGATCAGTGCCTGCGCTTTAAACCGCGTTATGCCGTTCTGGGTTCAAAATTATTGGCTGAGGAGCTGGCGCTTAAGCTTGAGGCAAAGGGGCTTAACACCTCAGTCCTTTATGGCGAGCAAGCGCTGATTGATGTTGCCGGCGGTTCTGATGTGACCCATGTCATGGCAGCGATCGTGGGTGGGGCGGGTCTCGCATCGAGCTTCGCCGCAGCAGCTTCTGGGGAGACCGTATTTCTGGCAAATAAAGAGGCATTGGTGATCGCAGGGCCGCCGTTGATGAACGCTGTGACCCGTTCCGGAGCGACTTTGTTACCTGTAGACAGTGAACACAATGCTATTTTTCAGTGTCTGGGGCAATCCGCCGAGGTGGGTTTGGAGGTCCGCCGAATTCTTTTAACCGGCTCAGGCGGCCCGTTTTT
>CAJYBS010000466.1 GCA_913064795.1 uncultured Gammaproteobacteria bacterium | reverse complement strand
CAGGATCAAAAAGGGTGACCGGCTCTTCGACATAATCATCTGCGATCATCAAGCCTTGATACCCAGTGGGCTCCTCATCCGTCAGAGCCGACCGCGCATGATTAAGCTTGAAGACAGAACCGTTTAGATCGTGACGAAGTTGATGCACACCCCCGCCGAGTTTGAGTTGTTCGTCAAAAGTCAGGCCAACTTCCTCGCCCCAGAACAACAGCATGGATTCTCGCTGGTTCGTCATTAATCCAACGTCAATGTAAGATTTTGATAGCCTCATGGTCGTCCCACCGTAATTGAACTTAGAGCAAACTTCCTAGGCCACATCGCCCATTGGGGCGATGCCCTCGGCCTTGAGTACCGATTGCACCCCAGGTCTTGTTTCCATAAGGCGCCGATGCGCCAATACACGAGGCAGGCGCGAAGTATCGACCCGATCCAGCTCCAACCATCGTGCAAACGTATAAAGATAGGCATCGCATACTGAATAGTCCTCGCCCAGTACCCAAGGCCCCGTTTCGGAAGCCCCTTCACCCCGGGCGGATTGCGCACCCCCAGACCCTGCCAGCTGGTCTTCGATGAGACTAAAAGCGGCCAGCATGGTGTGGGGAACTTTGGATTTAAGCTCTTCCAACGCCGAGTCAGAGTCGGCCCAGCGAATTCCGCGAGGACCATGAGCATGCGCGACATGAACGGTTGCACAAAGGTAACAGTTAAAAGACCGCATTTTTGCGGCGAGGTAGGGATCACTGGGAGCAAGGCGTGCCTCCGGCGCCATACTCGCCACGTATTCTAAAATCGCGGGGCTTTCTGATATCGGACCTGCGGTGGTCAAAAGCAATGGGATCCGTCCCTTGGGGTTCAGCGCCAAAAAAGAATCGACGCGTTGATCACCCTGCAACAGGTTCACCGGCCGGGCTTCAAAGGGAAGGCCTGATTCCTCCAGAGCAATATGGCTTGCCAAGGAGCAAGCGCCCGGAGCGTAATAAAGCATCAGTTCATTGGTCATTAGTACTGCCTCCGCAAGTTAGTCCCCGCCTCACGCATCTCGAAAGTGTCCCAGATACTGATCCGCAATATCTACGATCCTTGACCTCGCATCAACCCTTGCAACCCATCCGTCGACATCTTTAAATACCGGTACGCAAATGAACCGACGATGCTATTACGATCCATCAAACGACAAACACATCACTGCGCACCGTTTATAACCTTTGGCCACCAGCATGGATACAACCCCAAAGACGAGCTCGGGTCAAAACCCACCTGAAATCGTGCTCGGCAACAGTAATCGCCGATTTTCAGGGATCACCTCGACGCTACTACAGGTTCTTCCTCACCAACTTGAATTAGCGAGAATTGTCGTGCTCGGCGCTCACCACCTTCCTCAATCTGCACCACGGGCTGGATTCTTCGAATTGGTTAAAGCACTACGAACCCCTGAAGCCGATAACCAGACCGTCATTTTTCATGCACGGCGCAACGACGAAATGATCCAAGCACTGATTCTGAAGCAACTGGTTCACTGCCGATTAAAAATACTGTTCACCTCAACCGCGCAGCGCTACCATTCTGGCTTCACCCGCTGGTTAATGAGCCAAATGGACAGCGTCATCTCAACCTGTTCGGCAGCGGCATCCTATCTCCCCGCGCAACCTGACACCCTCATTCCCCACGGCGTAGATGCGGCGCGCTATCAACCGCGATCAATGATTGAGGGAAGGGAGGCTTCCGAGCAACTGAGCCACCGGAAGCACATCGGAATCTTTGGACGTGTTCGAGCCCAAAAAGGCATCGACACCTTAATCGAAGCGGCATTACCACTTCTTAAAGCCCACCCCGACTGGGACCTCGTCATCGTCGGAGAAATTACGCCTGACCAGCGCCAATTTGTCGCCGAACTCAAAGCGCAAGCCGCCGGGTCAGAGGTTTTGGAACAGGTGGTTTTTACCGGTAAGCAACCCTTTGATGCCCTGCCTTCCCTATTTCGTGCGATGACCATTGTCACAGCGCTCAGCCGCAACGAAGGTTTTGGCTTGACCGTGCTCGAGGCGATGAGCTCGGGACGCCCTGTCATTGCCAGCCGAGCGGGAGCTTGGCCAGATATCATCAAT
>CAJYBS010000465.1 GCA_913064795.1 uncultured Gammaproteobacteria bacterium | reverse complement strand
TGACCAAGCGCATTCAGTATTAATCTGGAGACCTAATATGTCTGAACCTGCAATCAAAGTGCATTTGGTTGCTGCGGGTGATTTTCACGACATCGACTATGCCCGACTGGAGCTGCTCAAGCTCCTTTCGGAGCACAGCCGAGTCCGAACAACCGTGGCAAGCAACTACAGTGATATCGAAGGCATCCAAAACTCAGACCTTTTGATCTCTTACACCTGTAATTTAGTGCCCAGTGAAATCGAGCAAGAAGCCCTCAAAACGTTTGTTGAGCAGGGAGGAAAGTGGTTTGCCTTACACGGGACCAATTCGATTCTTGAATTTACCGACAAAGGTGTCGCTTGTCCTGAGCGCGCCCCAGTTTTTATGGAAACCCTTGGCTCACAGTTTATGGCGCACCCGCCGATACAACCGTTTACCGTCAAGATTTCAAATCCCGAGCACCCTTTGGTCAGCGGAATCAGTGAGTTCGAAACCGATGACGAGCTCTACATCTGTAAGCAGCTCGCGCCCCACGAAATGTTGCTTCATACCGATTTCACAGGCAAAGCTTCCGGATTTTTACACGAAGATTGGCCGGACGATGACCCAAGACCAATTTATTACATCAGAAGCCTAGGCGCCGGTGAGGTACTGTATCTCAATCTCGGACATTGCCGAGGGCATTACGACATGCAGCCTATGGTGCCGTATTACCCAAACATAGAAATGGGTTCATGGGACAAACCGGAATACTACGAATTGCTCCGGCGGGGAATCCGATACTGCGCAGGGCTCTGAGATGACGCATCCTTTTCGCTTCGCGGTTCAAAGCTTCAACGCTGACTCTGGTAAGCAATGGGCAGAGCGCGCCCAAAGGGCTGAAGACTTTGGCTACAGCGCGCTTCATCTTGCTGACCACATCATCGGTCCAGGGCCAGCCCTTACCCGCACCAATCATCCCATCCAAAACCTTGCCGCGGTGCCCGCGATGGCCTATGCGGCAGCAAAAACTTCCACCATCAAAATTGGATGTCGAGTATTTTGTATCGATTACCACCTACCTGTGGTGTTGATCAAAGAGGCGATGACCATTGACCTACTGTCAGAGGGTCGCCTCGAACTCGGTTTAGGGGCCGGCTGGCTGGCCGAGGAATATGCCGCCATTGGTCTCACGATGGACTCACCTGGAGAACGAATCGATCGCCTTGAGCACGTCGTGCAAGCGGCAAAAGCTTACACCAGAGACGCGCCCCTTGAGATTGACAATGCGAATATAGCCTGGCGAGAATTCGAGGGTTTGCCCAAATCTACGTCAAAGCCGCACCCACCCATTATGATCGGCGGTGGTTCACCCAAGGTCCTGAGGCTTGCTGGCCGAGAAGCAGATATCGTCAGTTTTAACTTTAATAACCGCAAAGGCATTATCGGCCCTGATGGCATGGCACCCTCCCCCGCTCAAGAGAACGACCGCAAACTCAATTGGATCAAGGAAGGCGCCGGCAGCCGGTTTGAAGAGATCGAGCTTGAAATCGGAGCCTACTTCACTTTTGTTACCGACCACGCTGACGCCGTTGCAGCGAGCTTTGCTGAAAATTTTGGAACCACCGCTGAAGCCATGCGGTCGCATCCACACGCGCTGTTTGGCACGGTTGATGAAATTTGCGAAGAACTCGAGCTCAGGCGGGAGCGGTACGGAATTTCTTACATTACGGTTAATGATCAAACCATGGAGGATTTTGCCCCGGTGGTTTCAAAGCTTGCAGGCCGTTAATCGGGCTAGCACTGGCGCGAAGATAAAATCGAGGTTGCTGGTCCATCCGCTTGCGCACACGCAGGCAGATCCACAAAGTAGCGGGAAGATAGCGCGCTGCTGCACTTAAACAGGAGTTACCCATGAGTCTAGAAGGTAAAACTGCAGTTATTGTCGGCGCCTCAGGCAAGCATAATTTTGGCGTTTCAACAGCGCGATTATTGGCTAAAAATGGTGCAAACGTCGTGATATCAGGGCGCCGACAGCATCTGCTCGACGCGCTTGCAGAAGAAATCGGTGGGATTGGGATCAGTTGCGACATGAACGACGAATCGTCCATCGAAGCGCTGTTTGCTGGCGCTAAAGCGCATACCGGGCGGGTCGATATCGCCATCAACAGCGCTGGCGGCTTGGCTGGCGGCCCCATCTCG
>CAJYBS010000464.1 GCA_913064795.1 uncultured Gammaproteobacteria bacterium | reverse complement strand
CAGTTTGGTGATCAGCTGAGCGTCGTGGGCTCGATTCTCGTCCAGCCAAAAAATGACGGCACTGCCGGTAAGCCGACCGCGCTCAACACCAAGCTTAATCCAGTCTTGAACCGCTGCATCCTTTACCCGACACATGCGCCAAATATCGCCGGTTTGAACACTGTGAACGAGGAGCACCTCACCGCTTGCGCTCATTACCTCGATTTGTCCATCTTGGGGAATTTCGAAGGTTGTATCGTGAGAGCCGTACTCTTCCGCCTTCTGGGCCATCAGGCCGATATTAGAGGTAGAACCTATGGTCGTGGGATCCAAGGCCCCTTTTGCCTTGCAGTCGTTAATCACTTCTTGATAAACCGTGGCGTAACAACGGTCGGGAATGACTGCCTTCATATCATGCAGCCCGCCATCCGGGCCCCACATCTTGCCTGATTCTCGTATCGCCGCCGGCATGGAAGCGTCTACGATTATATCGCTGGGTACGTGCAGATTCGTTATGCCGTAATCCGAATTGACCATCGCAAGGTCAGGGCCCTTGACTAAGCACTCGTCCAGATCAGCCTTAATTTCAGCTTGCTGATCCTCCGGCAGACTTTGAATTTTATCGTAGGCATCACCAACGCCGTTGTTTGCATCGACGCCCAGCTCGGCGAATACCGAGGCATGTTTTTCAAAGGCCTCACGGTAATAGGTTTTAACGGCATGGCCAAATATGATCGGATCTGAGACCTTCATCATGGTGGCTTTGAGGTGAAGGGAGAACAGCACACCGTCTTCGGTCTTGGCTATCTGTTCCTCATAAAAGGCGCACAGGGCTGCCTTGCTCATGAAGGCAGCATCAACGATTTCGCCCGCGCTGACCCCAATTCCCGTTGCAAGCGTCTCGCTACCCTCTTGAGTGCGCAGGACGATCGACAGCTGATCGTCTTGATCCATGGTGGTCGAGATTTCACTGGCGTAGAAATCCCCCGCATTCATATGAGCAACATGGCTTTTCGAATTAACCGTCCAATCCCCCATGGAATGTGGATGTTTCTTCGCGTAATCCTTTACCGCCTTGGTCGACCGACGGTCCGAATTACCTTCACGAAGTACCGGATTAACCGCGCTCCCTTTGACCCGATCGTAGCGGTCCTTGATGTCTTGTTCCGCGTCGTTCTGCGGCTCCTCAGGATATTCGGGTAATTCATACCCCTGCCCTTGGAGCTCCTTTATCGCTGCGAGCATTTGCGGGTTCGAGGCGCTAATGTTTGGCAGCTTAATGATGTTTGCAGCCTCGTCTTGGGTTAGCTCTCCCAGCTCGGCCAGATGGTCAGCGATACGCTGATCCTCGCTCAACCATTCTGGAAAACTCGCCAAAATTCTGCCCGCCAACGAGATATCTCGCGTCTCCACCTGAACGCCTGCGGCATCAGAAAAAGCTTTGATAATGGGCAGAAAGGAAAACGTGGCGAGTCGCGGGGCTTCATCTGTCTCGGTGTAGATGATTTTTTGCTCGGTGCTCATGTATCCCCCAGTGCGCTTATGTTAGGAACAAACACCACAGTGAGATCGGCGCTCAAGCGCACTAGTATGCGGCGTTATATGTCTCCCACCCCCTCCGGTTTCAGACGCGCGCAATATAGACTTGCCTCGGTTTCAGTGCAACTCAAGGGCAGTTTGAGCAGTAAACTTTTCGTTGATTTAACTTGGCTGGGCACGCCATTTTTCTGAGCGCTCGAGATCGTGTCCAGTAGATTCGATCCATTGATTGCCGTAGGCACTGGCCTCCCTTTTCCAAAATATCGCGCGGGTTTTTAGGTAGTCCATGATGAATTCCGCGGCGGCGAAGGCTGCATCGCGATGCCCTGATGCCACCAATACGAGCACGATCTGGTCTTCCGGCAACAATGTTCCAACTCGATGAATTACGCGGGTGACGAGTAGTGGCCAGCGAGATTCCGCCTCGTCGACAATTGCTTCAATGCTTGATTCAGTCATACCCGGATAGTGCTCTAGTGTCAGAGACCTGACCTCACTGCCATCGCCGGCTATTTTATTGTGGTCGCGGACCAATCCCACGAAACCGGCGATAGCGCCCGCATCCGTTCCACCTAATTTACGCGCTGCCTCGTAGTGCGCGGCGAAATCAAAGTCCGCTTCTTGGACTTGTATGTATCGAGTGGCCATGACCTATCCTCCTGTGACCCT
>CAJYBS010000463.1 GCA_913064795.1 uncultured Gammaproteobacteria bacterium | reverse complement strand
CTCAAACTTTGTGAGTATTTCTTCCCATAACACTCGAAGCTGCATTTCTGCGAGACGATTGCCCATGCATCGGTGAATACCAAAACCAAAACTCAACTGCTGGCGCGCCTTGGGCCGATCAATCCAGAACCGGTCGGCTTGATCGATCATTTGACTGTCCCGATTGCCCGAGACATACCACATCAGGACCCGGCCGCCCTTTGGTATGTGTTTTCCGCCCAAAACAACGTCTTTTGTCGTTGTGCGGCGCATATAAGCCAATGGCGTCTGAAATCGAATAATTTCGGGCACCATGTTGGGAATCAACCCGGGATTGTCAGTGAGCTTGCGATATTCATCCGGAAATTGATTCAGGAAGCGAACCCCACCGGTTATCGAATTTCGCGTCGTGTCGTTACCCCCAACGATCAGCAACACCAGGTTTCCAAGGTATTCCATCGGATCCATATTCTTTGTCGACTCCCCATGCGCCAACATCGAGACAAGGTCCATCGCGGGGGGTTGATTCACCCGCTGATTCCAAAGCTCGGTGAAGTACATAAGGCATTCGGTCAATTCTTCTCGCCGCTGCTCTTCACTTTCAATGATGCCTGACTGATCATCCGCCGTGGCCACATCGCTCCAACGGGTTAACTTACGGCGATCTTCAAATGGAAAATCAAACAGGGTCGCCAACATCTGGGTGGTCAGCTCAATCGATACTTCGTCAACCCAGTTGAAGGTTTCGCCAATGGGCAGCCCAGCAAGAATCGTCTGAACCCGCCCGCGAATCGTCTCCTCCATCACCGCAAGATTACGTGGTGCAACAACACCATTGACCTCTCGACGCTGCTGGTCATGACGCGGCGGATCCATTGCAATAAACATGGGCAACGCAAAATCTTCATCCTGATCCGTCGCAACGATCGATCCATCCGAAGAAAAAGTTTCATGATCGGTATCCACCGCCATAATGTCTTCGTAGCGCGTAACGTTCCAGGTTGAACCAAGTTCTTCGACTTCCTGATGAAAAACAGGGTCCTCCGCTCGCAGTCGCTCAAACACCTTGACGTGATAATCATCATGAAAAAGATCCGGTAAAAAAAGATCGAGTTCATCCAACGGCGCAGATTCTGGATCGGGTCTGGCTGGTTTCGCTAGTGCTTCGCTCATTGGGCTCCTCCTCGTTCGGTCTACCTAGAGTCTACACAATACGGCCTAAAATCAGAACGTTTCTCAAAGAAAGCTGGCACCTTCCAAGAGCCGATACTTTTGGTATATTGCTCACTGAACGGCTAACGAGAAGCACCTTATGGATCAAGAGTTCGAAACCTTAAAATTTACGATCAAAGATTCGCTCGCCACGATAACACTTGCCCGGCCCGAAGCTGCCAACGCAATGAATCCACGAATGGCGAGAGAATTAAACTTGGCGGCAATTGCCTGCGAAGAGCACCACGGCTTGCGCGCTGTTTTGATCAACGCCGAGGGTAAGCTTTTTTGTGCAGGAGGAGACATTGGTGAATTTGGTGCAGCAGGCGATGACGTTGGAGCCATGATTCGTGAAATGGCCGGCGATCTTCATCATGGAATCAGTCGCCTCACTCGCCTCAAAGCACCTGTTGTTGCTTCGATTCAAGGAACAGCCGCGGGGGCTGGTTTTAGTCTTGCGGTCGCCGCGGACTTATCAATCGCCGCAGAGTCTGCGAAATTTACAATGGCTTATACCCAGGCCGGCTTATCACCGGACGGCAGTTCAACTTACTTTCTACCCCGTCGTATCGGCGACCGAAAAGCCAGAGAACTGATGTTGACCAACCGCATCCTTTCGGCGTCTGAAGCCGAGCAATGGGGCTTGATCAATCGAGCTGTTGCAGCCGACGCCTTGGTTGAGGAAACCCATCAATTAATCGCTCAACTATGCCAGGGGCCTACCCGCGCTTTGGGTGCGGTAAAAACCCTGCTGAACGATAGCTTTAACCAAGGCCTCGAGACCCAAATGGAGCATGAGACACGAGCCATTGCTGAATGCGCAATGTCGAGGGACGGACGAGAAGGGGTCCGAGCTTTTCTCGAAAAACGCCAACCCGACTTTCAGGGTCATTAAATCACTGTTCTCAGCCTTTTGACCCTATCTTTATTGAGCTATGACGTCCTAGATGAATCTCGGCGCAAGCATTTGCCCGCGGCACCTTGATCTGCTACTCCTTGAGGCGCTTGATCCACC
>CAJYBS010000462.1 GCA_913064795.1 uncultured Gammaproteobacteria bacterium | reverse complement strand
CGGCTGATCAAAAAGGCACCGTTCGACAGATGACTTGTCCTGGACGTCGCATAGGCATCGCCTGCAGCTTCAAAAAAGGCCTGTTTGATCGGATAAAAAATCGAGTTCGTCATCAGTTTGAGACACCAAGCGCAGGGATGTTCAAGCTCTACCACCAAACGATCATGAGCGATCGCTCGAACGCCCAGTTCGCCTGAAGGTAGCGCACCTGAGAGGACCTTTGCCGCATTTTTTATGGGAGACGCTAAATTAGCTGAGGGAGAGGCCGTGTTGGGATTGAGCAGCGCTCGCCAAGCAAACACAAAGTCATGGGCGGTCACAGGGGTGCCGTCGCTCCACTTTGCATCAGCGCGCAATTGAAACTCGATACGATCGGGGCTCACTTTCCAGCTTTGCGCGACGCCACCCGAGAGTTGCCGGCGGCGGTCATAACGCATCAAGCCCTCATTAACATGCACCAACATCTGCGCGGTGTAGCTCACGCTTTCTGCGGTCAAGGTGTTTAACGTACGCGGCTCTTGGGTCACCGAGACAACGATGCGCTGGGCGTCGGGATCGACGCCTCGGGCTGAAACCTGGTCGATTGCAATCGCGATCATCCAGATCACGATCACAGATAGACGCGTCATTCCTACCTTAAGTCCCTGCATCAGTTCACCACCCGGCTTTGCGCATTGATGATTCGTGCGTTACTAAAATGCGCAAAGCACCCACAATCCCAGCGGCGGCGAAGGGCCCTGCCATCAGTCAAACTGAATCGCCCGATCCAAGAACCACACATTTCATCCAATCAGCGCCGCGGGAGAGGATCCGTCTTCAGCAAGGTACTGTATCACCCAAAGCCGTTCTTCGCTCAAAGTCGATCAGAGTCCATGTGCAACAATCCACCCCGGTTCAGGGGTAGATCAAAATTCATCAAAAGCACTCTATCTCAACATCAATTTATGGTTTACTCCTTATTAGAACAACGACCTGTCTCAAATCATGACCGACTCAAATTCGACCGCTGCGCCCCTTAATTTTGACCCGGATGCTCTGCGAGAAAAGTATCGCTTCGAGCGCGATAAGCGATTAAGACCTGAGGGGAATGCCCAATACCATTCCATCGACGGAGAATTTTCGAACTACGTGGACGATCCTTATGTCACCGGCATCTCGGTTCGAGCCCCCCTTAATGATGAGGTCGATGTTGTCATTATTGGCGGTGGTTTTGGGGGTCTGATTTCAGCCGCGCGCTTACTCGAGGGCGGTATTGGAAACATACGCATCATCGAGAAGGGCGGCGACTTTGGCGGAACTGGGTACTGGAATCGTTACCCGGGTGCGGCCGGCGATACCGAATCTTATATCTACTTGCCACTTTGCGAAGAGCTCAACTTTGTCCCCAAAGAAAAGTACACCCATGCACCGGAAATACTCCAGCACTGTCACAACATCGCGCAACACTATGACCTCTACAACCGCGCCTGCCTCCAAACTCAGGTGACGGGGATGTCCTGGGAGGAAACGCAAAAGCGATGGATCATCAAGACAGACCGGGGTGATGCGATGCAGGCCCGTTTCGTCATTATGTCGAACGGCCCGCTCAACCGACCCAAACTACCGGGCATTCCGGGGATCACTGACTTTGAAGGTCATACTTTTCACACAAGCCGATGGGACTATGATTACACCGGCGGGACCTCCGAGGGCAATCTCGATCGTTTAGCAGATCAACGTGTTGCCATCATCGGCACCGGAGCCACCGCAGTGCAATGTATTCCCCATCTCGGAGCCTCCGCTAAGTCCTTGCATGTCTTCCAGCGAACCCCCTCCTCAATTGATGTCCGGGCGAATCGACCCACGGATGCTGATTGGGCCAAGTCCTTGCCCAAAGGTTGGCAAAAAGCGCGTATGGAGAACTTTAACGCCCTGACCTCAGGCCGGATCGTTGAGGAAGATCTGGTAATGGATGGATGGACAGAAATCATCAGAAATCTGATTTCCATGGCGAATTATCGTGGCAAAGATATTGATGCCCGGGACATTCCAAAGCTGATGGGCGCGCATGCGAATGCTATTGGTGTTAAATGAAATCATCTTCATTGATCTATCTCAAATTGTGTCGAGGCGCTCTCGAGGGTTACGCAAGAAAACGGTCGGATCAATCAAGTCCAGCAACCCTGATTGAGGGTGGTTCCTATTTTGTAGCCATTAGATGCATCTAGAATTTCT
>CAJYBS010000461.1 GCA_913064795.1 uncultured Gammaproteobacteria bacterium | reverse complement strand
TTTCGAAACCCGCGGATCTCTGAGACGCTCGACCTGTATTCAGACAGGGTGTCGCTGTTAACCGACGAATAAAGCGTTCCGCGCGAGGGGGCAATTGTGTCTCCAATTCATCCCGTGCATCAAACACCGAGGAGACAAAGCGCTGGCTCGGTAACCGGATTGGGTCATCGGAACTGACGACAAATGACAGCCCAATCGCTTCTGAGAAGAGGCAGGCAAGACCCTGGGGCCGAGCTTCAGCCTGCTCAAAGGCCAACTGCTCCTTCTGAGTTCGATGCTCGACATACCAATATCCATAATCGTCGAGGCACCGACGACGCGAACCAGCCAGACACCAATGGGCCACTTCATGAAGCGCACTCGCGATAAAGTCCTCTCGAAAAATAATTCGACCTGGGTTGCCATTTTTTGGCGCTTGATAAAAAGGCTCCTGTCCTCCACCGATCAAACGAACGCCGTAGCTAACCCCTAGGTCAGCATTAAAATGATGCATCAGATCATCAACCTTCATGAGGCAGCGCCCCGCTTACTGGGGCGACTTCAACTTCTTTGAGACAGTCAAAATAGGCCGGGCTGAGCAAATCTTTACCGGCCAATAACCGGCTCAGATATTCAGCGGTCGGAGCAAGGCCCGCTTCAATCACGACGGGATTCGCCACATACACCCAAGCCTCATGGACACCTCGGTCTGTTTCAATGGCAAGGATCTTTCTCTGATAGCGCTGAGGGTAACCTTCGAAGGAATCCATTGCTTCAATGGCTCCGGCATGAGCCAACGTATAAAGCGCCCCCTCCACCCAAGCATCCGCACAGGGCTCAACATTCGCATGCGCCACTCCTGGCTGGTTTTTTGCCCGTTTATTAAAAACCAATCGATGGCCTCTTAACACGCCCCTAAATCGATCGGTCACCGCAAGCCCTCGATGCTTGACCTGTTTAGCATCCATATTGCTACCGTAAGCAAAATAAAAGTTTGCCGTCCCAGTCACCCTTTACGTATCCAATAAGACATCACCGAATCGCTCGATTCTTTAGCGAGCATCTCGTGATTCATAAAGCGACAAAAATTTTCAAAATCCCAAGCGGTTGAAGGATCCGTTGCTCGCACATGGATGACCTCCCCGGACTCCATGCTTCGGACTTGGTTGCGCAACAACATCAGCGGCTCGGGACACCGAAGCCCAATGGCATCTAATTGGTGGTCAGCATCCATAAACAGTCTCAAAATCCCTCCTGGCATTATGACACAAAGCTTGAGCCAAGCCGCCACATCCGTATAATCGCGCGCTACACAGTGGGGACCGCGATGATCAAAGTCTTAATCGAACGAGAAATCGCCGAAGGCATGTCACAGTATTACGATCAGACGGTACGGCGCGTCATTCAAACCGTTAATGCGGCGCCGGGCTGTCTCGGGGGCGAGTCTCTCAAAGAAACTCAAAACACCCATCGGAGAATCGTCTGGTCTCAATGGAACAACGTCAGTGATTGGAAAAAATGGGTTGCATCCGATGAGCGTCGTCGTGTCCTCGCTGAAATACGGCCGTTGCTGGTAGGATCAGAGCGAATCACCGTGCTTGAGGAGATGCATTAGTCTGGCCCACAAGCGCCCACCGGGTTCAGCGCGCCTCTTGGGTCAATCATCCTTCACTCTGCTGGATGCTAAACCTCAAGACTGTTTGCCTACCGACCTCTCTTGACGGCAACACTGTCCTTAAAGACGCCCTCAACGACCCATCAAAAAACAGCTTCAACCAGCGGTGCCACCCATTAGCCGGACAGGCGCAAACTAGTAGCCAGCGTTACACTCTTGCCAAGCCGATCAATTGATCTTAATTGCCGAGTCACCAACAGGCGCCGGTGTCGCCACCTACGGATCTGATGCCTTAGGGTGCAGGCACAATCAGCGCAATTTCGCTGTCAGGATCAAATTCAATCACTGCGGTGCCTGCTTCAAGCTGCGCACGAACACTCGCGCACTTGTCCTCAAAACGGTGTTCTTGTGGGCCATAGTCGGTGCCCTCACGAAGCACAAAAGCTTCGATCAAACCTTGGAGTGCGTCCAGGCTCAGCGCTTGGAAAGGAACCCTCAAAACAGCACCTCCCCTAATTGCTGATACTTAGAGTCGCACCAGATCGAGCAGACGCTCTGGCTTTGCCTCGAGTGCCGAGAAATCAAACAGCGTCTGGTCCAGCAAATGCGATGGCGCAACGTTGCACATCGCTTGAAAAATTGTTTCGATGCGGCCC
>CAJYBS010000460.1 GCA_913064795.1 uncultured Gammaproteobacteria bacterium | reverse complement strand
GAGAATGTCATCGCCATGATGGGTAAGGGCCTAGCGCCAGAGCTGCGCCGTCCAGTGTGATAGAGCACAGGGCCGGCGGCTCTGCAAAGTTGGTCGCCTGCGTGGGTAATGCAGGCAACTGATGTGCTCCTACCCAGTTGAACCCTTGAGAGTTATTGATTAAGGATGACTGGCCAATTCACTCCCAGGCGTATGCCGATTACTCGGTCCCTGAGAGTGAACCGTTATTGTTCATGCGAACAGTTCAGTAACGAACTTCTCAAGGGCCTCGTTTTGTTCATCGCTGGGTAGGTGAAAGCGTTCGATGGTTGAGGCCCAGTCCAAGGCTGCAAAATTATCGCGGTAGGCGCGGAACTCTCGCGTACCGCTGATGTCTTCTCCCAAGGCATCGAGGCTGCACATTAAGAATAACCAAGACCGCGCATCGTGACCCCTAACCTCTCTGGCATTGTCTACGCACCCCTGCCAGTCCCCGGCACAATACATGCCCAGCACAATGTCGCGATATCGGTTGTCTGAGTTGGACTGGCCCATGGGTACCGGATCCAACAGCAAGGCCTTGTGCAGCATCTCAAGACCCTCAGCATCGTGGCCGACCCTTACCAAAATTGTGCCAGCGTCTGACAGTACGCGAGGATCATTCGGGTTGAGCTGAAAGGCTTTGCGTCCATGTTCTTCCGCCTTTGCATAGTCATGGTTAGACAGGTAAACGTTGGCGAGCATGCGGTGAACCTCAAAGTCGTTCTCATTAAGGTCATGGGGCATGGATAGATGGTCCAGAGCGGCTTTTTGCTCTGGCTCAGGAGCGCCCTCGATGTATCCCCTTGCCATGCCTTGTGCAAGGGTGCAGGTTTTCCATGCGTGGGCTTGGGCGTTACCAGAATCCAGCTCGATGGCTTTGTCAAAAAACGCGAGGGCTTTGGCATTCGCCTCCTTGCTGAAAACGTGGTGCTGCTCTTTGCCGCGCAGCAATAGTTCGTAAGAACTGAAATTTTCGGTGGGCTTGCGCTTGGAGCGTTGCAGGCTTGTGATCTCGATCTCACCCAGCAGTTGAATGGTGATTGTTCGCACAATCTCATCTTGGATTTCGAAGATGTCATCCAGCACGCGATCGTACTTGTTGCTCCACACAACGCTGCCATTACTAGCGTCGGTGAGTTCGATGCTTAGACGGATACGGTTGCCTGATGAACGGATACCGCCACCAACAAGAAAGTTAACGCCGAACTCTTGCCCGAACGTCAGCGCGTCGTCCTCACCGACTTTAAACTCCGCCACGGTTGCTCGGGACAGAATTTCAAACTCGCGCATCATAGAGAATTCGGTAATCAGGTCCTCCACGATGCCGTCTATTAAAAAGCCACTGTCGTCATCCCGGCTCGCGTTATTAAAAGGTAAAATAGCCAGCTTAGGCTTCCTTTGATCTGAGCCGCTGACGCTGCTCACAACAGTTGGCTGCACGGTTGGCGCAGCCTTGTTTGCGGCTTGGGAGAATGACGTGGCTACGCTGAAGACCTCGAAATCTTCCGCGATGTTTTTCAAAGAACGAGAGCCAGCGGAGTCGATAGAAAAGCTCACGCGTTTCGCAACCTGTTCACGAACGACTCGTGAGACCAGTATTTCTCCGGGTTCGCAATGGCTCTCCAAACGCGCGGCGATGTTTACCCCACTGCCGTAAACGTTGTCGCCCTCAATGATGATGTCGTCGACATGGACCCCTACCCGCCACTGCAGGGCTGGGTGCACCTCGTCCTTCTGATTGCGCGCATACAGGGCATCCTGAAATTTAAGCGCCGCATTGACGCACTCGACTGGGCTATCGAATTCGGCAATGACCGAATCACCGGCCGTATGAAAGATCCGGCCGCCATGGTCATTGATATGCGAGTCGATAATGGTGCGGCAGGCATTCAAGCTGGCTAGGGTGCTTTCCTCGTCGGTTTCCATGTGTTTGCTGAAACCGACGCAATCGGTCGCGAGAATGGTGGCCAGCTTTCGTTTGACCTTTGTCATGGTCTGATTCCTTGGTCGATTAGTCTTGTTATTTCGATGCCAAAAACAGAGGGATGGCGCTGCAAGCAAATGTCTCACCGCAGAACAAAAAGCGTTTTTTCTTGCGGCAAATCATAGGGTCTTGGCACGAGGCGCGCCAGCCAATCCCAAGTAAATCCGCTAGCACGGGCACACCCCGGCGAGGTTGGGTTCGCGTCGCGGCGGTGTGTCAAGAGAAACACCGTCGCGATATAGGTCATTCCTCT
>CAJYBS010000459.1 GCA_913064795.1 uncultured Gammaproteobacteria bacterium | reverse complement strand
CGCTAACTTAACAGAGGCGCTTACAGAGCAGAACCACTATAGCGCTACCGTCACTCGCAGCCTTGCCCTATTGATTGAATCTCTCGTCGGCATCCGCAAATTCTGAGCAAGGAGCGCCGCAAGCCAGAGCCCGGGGTTTTTCTTTAGGCTGCGCTCGCCCGAGGGCCGGGCTTTTTGACAAAGCATTCATTAAGACCCCATTCGATGCTGTTCAGTTGGCGGACCGCGCCATCTAGCAATTTTTGGATCAAGCAGGCCGTCGTTAGAATCTCAAATCCGCCTAGCAAAAAGCTCGTGGAATCAATCCTTTTGCTGCAGGATAAAAGTAAAGGCTGTAATGTCTTATCAACACGAAAGGGATAATGATCATGAAGCACTTCAAACTCACTTGTCATCAATTCGTCATTTGCAGCCTCGCGACGCTGATTGGGTGTACCCCAGACGAACCCGAGCGCGGACTCGGTACCGAGACCGAGACCGAAATTTTAGTCGAAGCACCAACAGACGGCCCGATAAACCCTAACGGCGTCGACTGCAGCGCGGCCTCTGGGATAACGCCGGTCTGCGGGTTTAAAAACCCGGAAGACCTGAGACATATCCCCGGCACATCCTTATTGCTGGTCAGTGAAATGGGCGAATTCATGCTCGATACTCCAGGTCACCTTCGTCTTTTTGATATCGACACTCAAGCCAGACAACCCTTGGACATTGATTGGACCCGCACCGAGCCCCGTTGGGGAGACCCAGCGTGCCCAGCACCAGATGTTCAAAAATTTAGCCCACACGGTATTGATCTTGTCGCCCTTGACGATGAAACCCTGAAACTTTTAGTGGTTAACCACGGCGGACGAGAATCCATTGAGTTTTTTGAAGTCACCACCAGTGCTGCTGGTTCAGCCTTGATCTGGCAAGGATGCGCATTACCCCCGGGGGACCCTTTCATCAATGACGTTGTTGGATTAAAACAAGGCGGATTTTTTGTGACCCAGATGTGGAACAAATCTACGCCATTCGAGGACGTTGCCGCGCAGCTTTTACGCGGAGAGGCAACCGGCTGGGTCTGGGAGTGGCAGCCAGAGCAGGGCTTCTCTGTCCTACCGGACAGCAAGGAATTAATGCCTAACGGAATTGCCATCAGCGCCGATGAGCAAACCCTGTTTATCAACATCTACATGGGTCATCGCCTGATCAAATATGACCGCAGCGAGAGCGCCATCATCGGTAGCGTTTCGGTCAGACAACCGGATAACGTGACAAGAGACAACGATGGCATGCTTTGGGTGGCCTCTCACCAGCAAGATCCGATCGCGGAAACATGCACCATGGAGGTCGGGCCATGCTTGCTGCCTTTTGAGGTCGTTCGAATCGATCCCGAAACCCTGGAACGTGAAACGCTTCTCAGCCACGTCGGCCAGCCCATGGGCTATTCGACGGTCGCGCTCAAAGTTGAGAATACGGTTTATCTCGGCACCGCCCACGGAGATCGCATCGCCCACTTTACGCTTGAGGGGAAATCCCTGTAGTCCTCGATGACAGAATCATGCCTGCCCCGAGGGCTGCTTGCAGACAAGATCCTGTTTCAGGATGGAGATCCTTGACAGCTTAATCGCTCAATGGCTCGCCGTTGAGCGAGGTTCGATGACGCACTTCGTGGGGCGCTCGAATAACATCCATTAAAAAGCACATTTGCTCCGCCAGTGCCACGAGCGCTTCAATCTCGGCCTTCGGAGCAGAAGAGTCAATATGGAGCTCCGTCTCAACGTCTAACAGCCGACTCTGGATAGTACCCGCACGAATCGACCCCGTTTGTTCAAAACGAGGGAACACCTTCATTGACGCGTCATTGAGCACAATCTTCTTCGCCTCGCTCGACCGAGCAAGCTGGGTGAGCATTCAAAATGCAATCGATGCGGCAAAGTATGCAAGCGGCGGCGGCGCACTGTTGGCACCCCCAAGACTCGTGCCCTCGTCACAGAGCATTTCAAAATGGTCAAACAGCGCCATTTTAACCTGGCCTTCACCTTTGACTGCTCGGACTTCAAACCCCAACTCAAAGCCGCCTGCAACGGGTGTTATTTGAAAAGGTGATGTTTCGTTGGCCATTCTCTGACTCTCTCTGAATGAATTGGCTATCAGTCTACAGGACTGATGGCGGGGGACCAGCGCAAGATCAATCCTCTTCCCTCTTCCCTCTTCAATTCACCCGCAGTAATCGCTCATTCACAGATCCACGGGAATCGGGCCGCTGAAATCCTTGCAGCGGATTGGGGTTGGCCCTTTATTCACCCATGCT
>CAJYBS010000458.1 GCA_913064795.1 uncultured Gammaproteobacteria bacterium | reverse complement strand
CCACAGCAGCGCGATAGACTAATCATATTGCTAGAGAGGCTTAAAACGTTCTTGAGAATATATTATTGCTATGAAGGATAATTCTGCCGCATCAAAAGCCATCGCTGATGCTCAGGCAATGATGCGTCTTGGAGACACAGCTGGAGCCCTTCAACATCTAACAGAAGCAAACGACAGTATACCCAAACACCTCAATATTGTTATGAACCTTGCTTTGGTATACCGCAGCCGCGGTGAGCTAGGCACGGCATTAAAATTTTTGGATGCCGCACTCGCTATCGATCCATATTCGTTTCTAGCGCTTTTATCCAAGGGTTCGACATTAGAACAGCTGGGCAGACCGCGACAGGCCGCGGAGATTTACAGAAACGCTATTAAAATAGCTCCGTCAGACGAGCAACTCCCAGCCTCACTGGTGACTCCCCTTACACATGCTCGATCAATGGTAAAAAATCAATCCGAGGAGATGGCTGATTTTCTCCTCGAGACTGTGAGCGACCTGTTAGAAGATCAACCCCCAATGGACCGGCAACGGGCCTTAGAGTGTCTTGAATTATCAGCAGGTACGCGCAAGGCGTATCAGTCTGAGCCCTTGGAGTTCCAATACCCACGGCTACCGGCTATCCCGTTTTTCGAACGAACGCACTTCCCCTGGTTTACCACGCTAGAAGGTGCGACGGACATGATTGTTCGTGAGCTGAAAGGACTCATACACGATGACATGCCCGGTTTCAGTCCCTATGTTACCTACGCGCCCGGGACACCAGAAAACCAGTTTGCATCTTTAAACAACTCCGACGACTGGCGTTCTCTTTGGCTTTGGAAAGACGGCGAACGCCAACAGGGCGCTATTGATAAATGTCCCAACACTAGCGCCCTCCTTAAAGAATTACCGCTCTGTGACCAGGATGGCTTCGCACCGACAGCGCTGTTTTCTGCGCTTGCGCCACGCACCCGCATTCCACCACACACCGGCTCCACAAATACGAGACTCCTAGTGCATCTCCCGCTAATTCTACCCGGCCCAGCAGGCTTTCGAGTTGGTAATGAGGTACGTTCCTGGAAGCTCGGAGAAGCTTGGGCTTTCGATGACACAATAGAGCACGAGGCCTGGAACGACGCCGATCAGACTAGAATCATTATGATTTTTGACATTTGGAACCCTCTCCTTAGCGAAGGCGAGAGAGATATCGTAAGGTCACTGTTACTGAGTAAACGTGAATGGCTTCGGGAGACTTAAGGCGGTGAGAGAATATCACATGCAACGGTTATCCGAGGTTGATCAGATGTAAAGGGAATCGTACCGTGCCACATGTAGGAAGGGAAAAGAACGAGCGTCCCAACCTGCGGCCTAACTACGCGTCTGGGAGACAGTTCGATGCCCAATTCATCTAAAGGGCAACCAAACTGAATGAATCCGGACTCATCGCTGTCGTCATGAACCTCTTCCGGCAGCGCGATATACAGAACCGCACTCAACCAACCCTCGGGGTGAACATGATTGCTATGAAATCCCTGACTTTGGAGCCGCACTGACCAGGCACCAGTAAATCTCAGGTCGTCTGGGCCAGTGTCAGCACGCATTTTTCCCAAGAACGGATGGTCATGATCCGCATGAAATCTATCAAACGCAGATACAACCGCTAATCGGATTTGTTGTTCAAGCAGCCTAATTAACGGGTGCTTCAACCGAAAAAGAAAACCATTCGTTTGAGTACCTCCACGTAAACTCTGGTCAATAGGCTGCTCTGTAACCCGATGAATATTTTCCAAGACTTCTCGAACTTCCCCAAAAAAAGTCTCCCGGTCCTTAAATTGATCTGGGACAGGCACATCGACGCTGATGACCATTCGATCGTAGTCAAGAAGCCATGACTCTTCTTCCTCTTCTTTAAGCAGTCGCAACGCGACACCTCGGTATGCCAAAGCCAGCTGATCAATGGGGTTCACTGCTAAGATCTGCTGGCAGACACTCTCAGCTCGCTCGGCGTCGCCAGCCTTCAACAAATGCATGACAAAATTGGTCTTTGCTTCCAAGTCACTGGGATATTTTTCGATGAGAGTTTCGAAGCACCGCGTGGCTTCCAATGACTGACCACACCAAACTTTATCCATTGCCTCAAGTACTGCCAGGGCCGGGGTTTCGGGACACCCTAGGCGTTTACACTCCGCCAACAATTCATGGGTCTCGCTTTGACGATTTAACCGATTTAAAAGCTCTGCCGCCGTTTGCCATAATATGCTGTTGTGCCGTGCCGCCCTTGCCGCGGCTATCAGATCGGCTACGGGATCACCCTTCGCTC
>CAJYBS010000457.1 GCA_913064795.1 uncultured Gammaproteobacteria bacterium | reverse complement strand
CTACGGAGCCAGCACGGGCCATTGCAGATTTCTTGCTGCAGGCTGCAGGTGGACACCCTTTTCTTTCTAATAATCCGCCAGAAGTCAGTTTTAACGGCTTTATGGCAGAAGGCTATGTGCTTGAGCCAGGCTCCGATGCTGAGCAGCTGCTGGTCAATCTTCATCTAAAAGTTGTGGGTGCCCCATTGCAGGATATTCCCTCACTGGCCTATTTAGACGCACGGGTGTTTGCACTCTACGCGCAGACGCCGTGTCTGGTTTATGGACCTGATTCGGACAATATCCACGGCTTTGATGAGCGGGTGAGCCTTGAGTCCATTCGGCGAGTGACCAAGACTTTGGCGCTGTTTATTGCTGAATGGTGCGGTCTTGAGCCTCAGCCGAAGGCATCGGCAACCAGCGGTCATGCCGCAAAATAACGAGGGGTTGGCCTAGGCTTTACCGAGACTTCGGGAATCATGCCCCTGGAAATTTTCACCCTTTGCGCCGTAACTAAAGCCTTGTAGTTCCTCACCCCGGAGCGTACTGAGCGCCCGATGGACCTGTTGAGCTTGGCGACGAACCTGAATACCGTTGTGTTGATTGTCGGCAAGACAGCGATCAGTGAGCGTCATGACTTCAAGTCGAAGCTGATCAAGGGCACCGCTGGGATCGCACCAGTTAAAAATCTCTCGTGTGCTGGCTTCAGGCATTTGTTCACGCAGATGATTGACCACCGTTTTGCTCTGAGTCAGGTATTGCTCTAGGTTGGCCATAAGGTCTTCTTTTTCGGTGGCCAGTTTAAAGAGGACTTCGCTTTGCTTTTGATTAAGTGCATCCCGCTCGAGGGCGATTTGAGCTTCTAGCTCACCCAAGAGGTTTTGTTGACTCGAAAGCAAGTTGGTCAGTGCTGACCGAAATTGACTGGGTTCAAATTGACTCATCGTTGGCACTCCTTGGTGAAGGTGCGCCGATAACCTTGCTAGAGCAGATCGGTTTCCTGTTCGATCAGCTTTTCAGCAATTTTCGCCACATCGATCTGGAAAGCGCCGTTTTGAATTCGCTCTTTGACGGCAGAGATCCTGGCCTCATCAGCATTAGCGAGGGAAGATAGGTTCTTTTCCATTTCTTTTAAGTCTTCGGCTGCAGTCGTAACGGTGACCGTATCGGTCCGCGTGGCGCGATTAGACGAGCTCGCAGTCGCATTAGCCTGCAAGGGCTTTTGCGTCAGCGACTGGGTCACCCCAGTTTGAGTTGGCTTAATATCCATGGCCATTTCAAGTCATTCCTATCGTTGTGCAGCCAAAATTCCTTGGCGTACTGTGGTTATCGACATTATTTCATAAAACTTTAGTTTTTTTTACCATTGCGTGATGGCGATCTTGCCATTTGCTTGAACTTGGCCCTGAACGGTTCGCTTAGAGGCCAGATTTTGGACGCGAATTTGTTCTCCGACAGCGCCATTTTGGAGGGCTCGGCCGGTCATTCTGACGGTAAAGCGCTCATTACCGGCCTCGATCACCGTTTGATCCCCTCGTTTAATAATGACAGGCGCCTCAAGCATGCTGTGTTGTAGCTCGGTCCCTTCGTTGATAGGGCGCTTCAGGGCTGAGCCAATCGCCTCCTCGATGTGGTTGATGATTGGAAGGTGTCCCGGGGCGCGCCTGACCAAGAGTTCTTGGAGGTCACGTTTGTTCAAGATGGTCCCTCGTGGCAGTGTTCGATTGACTTTGACCACGGTAACGTCAGAGACGACGGTCAGTGGGACGTAGATGGACCAAGAAATGTCTGTCTCGCAGGAGACCTTAATGGTGATCCTCCCACCGCGAAACGTTTGATGGGCAGGTTCTGCAATCAGGGGTCCAGGGCATGCCGACAAGCGAACGCGGTTATCCAAATTTCCGCCCTTAATGTGGGGATTAGCCAAGGCGTTGACTTCAGGCATTCTGAGCACGCCCTCTTTCGCGGCGTTAAAAATATTGTCACGCAGCTCAAATTGGGTCGGGTTGGGTACAGCAGTGGCCGCAAACGAGGATAAGATCGCGAGAATCATCAGAAAGAACGTCGGTATTTTGACGATTTCATGGGTTTGAACCCGAACCAGCACTGCTGTAACTGAACCTTTCATATCCATAACCTATTGTTTTTAATTACTTAAATATAATTTCACGGTGCTTTTGCATCGAAGCATGGTGCTTTTGTTGGTGATTTAATACAAATAGCGTGCCAACAGCGGCGAGTCCCTGGTTTGTCTGCCTCGGTCGGAACGCGGAGATGACGTGTTTCGGATCAGCTGATGGTCATGGCTGCCGATCCCACCTTTGTGGCGTCAAGCC
>CAJYBS010000456.1 GCA_913064795.1 uncultured Gammaproteobacteria bacterium | reverse complement strand
TTGTTGTCAACGACCTCGGTGGCTCAGCAGCGGGAGAAGGCCAAAGTGACATGGCCGATCAAGTCGTTGCCGAAATCCGAGCAAGTGGTGGGATCGCCATCGCCAATAAGGCATCGGTATCCGACCGAGCGGGCGCCAAAAGTATTATAGAGGATGCAGTGTCGGAATTCGGAACCATCGACATACTCGTTAACAACGCTGGGATTCTACGCGATAAATCTTTTAAAAATATGAGCCTGGATGATTGGGATCTCGTGATCAACGTTCATCTCAATGGGACAGCTTATGTCACCCATGCCGCCTGGCCGATCATGTACGAGAAGAACTACGGCCGCATCGTCCTGACCAGTTCGACTTCGGGTATTTTTGGCAATTTTGGGCAGGGGAATTATGGGGCGGCTAAAATGGGCATGGTTGGCCTGATGAATGTACTCGCGCTCGAGGGCGCTTCGCACAATATCAAAGTCAACACCCTCGCACCCGCCGCCGCAACTCGGTTAACCAACACCATTCCAGGGAGGGACGAAGATCTCTCCCGGCCGGATCCAGAGCGGGCCCCCCATCTGGTGACCCCTGCTGTACTGTTTATGAGTCAAGACGATGCACCAACAGGCAAAATTGTGCAGGCCGGAAATGGACGGTTTAGTCTGGCAGCGGTCTACAGCAATGCCGGCGTTGTTCAAGGGCCGGAAGCGAGCTACGAGTCATTTCTTGAGGACACCGACACAATTCTTGATCTATCAAACGCGAGCGAAGGGTGGTGGCGTAGACGACCAAAAGCCGATTGAGGCCCAAGGTCAATCCATCAGTTGCAGGGTTTAAGTCCATGCAGCTTGCTGATAACCGCCTAAAGACGCCCGGGCTCGCCGCTGGCGGTCTAACCAACCCAGGTCATGCACATTGGTTGCCTGGCTACCCTTGCAAAGGCAATGACAGCCGCTTTGCAATCCCATCGATACGGTCTGCTAGATCATGACTCACGTAGAGAATGGTGGTTGTCTTATTGTGAGTCAGCTGGTCGATCAAAGCGATCACGAGGGCGCGATTTAAAGGATCAAGACCCAAACACGGCTCATCCAAAATTAGGAGCGCGGGCTGTTTGACCATCGCTCGGGCGATCAGAAGCAGCCTCTGATTACCGTAGCTTTGTTGGTTGAAGGGCTGCTGAGCGTTTTTCTCTAGCCCAATGAGCTTCAGCCATTGCCGAACAATGGATTCCTGCTCTTGGCTGGCAGTTTGGTAGAGACCAATGCTGTCAAAGAAACCCGATAACAAAACCCGCTCAACGCTCGCACTCACCCGATAGGCAAGATGCAAGCCAGAAGATACGTAGCCAATATGCTGTTTAATATCCCAAATGCTTTCCCCAGTTCCCCGTTGAAACCCAAAAATATTGAGATCATTGGTATAACAGTGCGGGCTGTCGCCAGTGATTAAATTGAGTAAGGTGGTCTTCCCCGAACCGTTTGGGCCCATAATCTGCCAATGCTCGCCGGGATTAATTTCCCAGTTGAGCCCTTCAAAAATAGACTGATCGCCAAAACTGACCTGGACATCCTTCATGAGGACCAGGGGCGATAGAGGATCCTTAAGTGGTGTTTGATCGATAACCCGAGGCGGTAAAACCCTATGCGTCATCGTTAACGCTGACATTTGCTCTAACCAATCCGCCGCTTGGGGCGCGGCTATCGCCCCTTGATAACGGATACTGCCTGATTCTAGATACGCCAGATGCTCGACCCAACGGGGAACGGCATTGACTCGGTGAGTTACAAGGATCACCGTACGCAATCCAGCACAGCGCTCAATACAATCCAAAGCGACGGTCACTGAGTCAGCATCAATGCCTTTGAGCGGCTCGTCTAAGATCAAAATAGGATGTCGGGATGCAAGCGCGCGAGCCAAAAGCGCCTTCTGAGTCTCCCCCGTCGACAAATTCAGAAACGGTTGCGCCAAGTGCCGACGCAAATCGAGACGATCAATCAGTTCTTCCAGCAGGTCTGAATCTGGATTGAGTTCTTGGAGAATGACGGTGACCGGCGTCCCGTCTTCAAAATCAGGATCCACGCCCCCCTCGAGGCGCTCTCGTTCTCTGGCGGCTAATGCCCTTTGGACGGCGACTGAAAGTTCGGCGATGGGTTCTTTTGGAGCGTTGACCCGCCCTGATTGAAGCCTACCCGCACCTCCAATTGCCGCCAACAAAGCGGATTTTCCCGAGCCATTAAGCCCAGCAACCAACCACTTATCACCCACAGCGACCTGCCAATCCACCTTCTGGAGGCAAACTCCCGAGCTGAATGCTATACCCGCCCCAGCAAACCCG
>CAJYBS010000455.1 GCA_913064795.1 uncultured Gammaproteobacteria bacterium | reverse complement strand
CTGGTGGAACACCCCTGTCCGAATCTTATCGGAGACCCAGCCAGCAATAGTCCGATGCTGCTCTGGGAGAACAGGCTTTATTTTAGGCGCTATTATAATCTTGAACGGCGCATCGCGAATCAGCTCATAGCACGCCACAAAGAACTCAATCGATCCGAATCGGATGCGCCCATGCAGCACGTTCGCAGGAACTATCCCCTGTTATCTGCTCAGCAAATCGAGGCGGTCGAGCTTGCTCACACGCGCAGTCTCAGCATCATTACGGGTGGGCCAGGCACTGGAAAAACAACCTTAATTAAAGCACTGCTATCGTCTGTTTTGGCATCCAATGCCGATCTGCGCGTCGCACTCGCCGCGCCAACGGGTAAGGCCGTTGCTCGGCTCGAGCGCTCCCTTGACGGCCTGTCTTTATCACCAGATCAAGTTGAGGTTAAAACCTTACACAGGCTCCTCGGCTATGGTGCCGGGCGGCGACCCCGCTATGATTCGAATCGGCGCTTGGCGCTTGATCTCATCGTTATTGACGAAGCCAGCATGATTGATTTGAATCTCGCGGACGCCCTTCTCCAAGCACTACCCGATGAGGCACAATTAATTCTCATAGGCGACCCCAACCAGTTACCCTCGGTTAATCTTGGTCGGCTATTGGCAGACCTCGCCCAGCCACTTCAATCCGGTGAACTTTTGCTCCAAGCCGCTCAATGTCAACTCACTGAGAACTTTAGGTTCGAAGCCAAATCTGGAATTGATGCCCTGGCACAGGCCATTGTTGCGCAGCGCCCCATTAGCCTTGACCAAGGCCCAGCCGTCCAATGGCTCGAACCCGACGCGCTCGATGATCAGCTGCTAATGCAAGCATTTAGCGCCTGGCTCGATTGCCTAGGAAAGCCTTCCGCGCCCACAGACTTTTTTGAAGCCCTCGATGCTTGCCGAATTCTCGCTCCCCAGTATGGAGGACCGTATGGTGTCATGGCGCTAAACCAGCGCGTTATCTCAATACTGCAAAAGCTTAAGCTGGTCGAAATTAACCCCCGAGACCACTTTCACGGACAGCCGCTGCTCATTTTGAAAAACGACTATGGACTCGACTTGTTTAACGGTGATGTCGGATTTTGTATTGACCCAAAGCAATGCGGGAGTTTGACTCAGGACCTACCCCAATCATCAACCCTCATCGCCTGTTTTAAGCATCATCGCGAAAACACCCTGCGCTATTTTTCAATCAGTGCCCTGCCCGAACACGAAACCTGTTTTGCAATGACCGTTCACAAAGCTCAGGGTTCTGAATTTGACGAAGTCCTTTTCGTCCTTGACGAGTCTGATTCTGAGCCTGATCATCACCTGCTCACTCAAGAGCTAATCTACACCGGTGTTACCCGTGCAAAGGAAAGACTCAAACTGATCACCTCTCAGCAGACCTGGATTCATGCCGCCCATCATCGCCTTCAACGCAGGAGCGGGCTCAAAGCAATGCTGAGTGCGCTGGAGGCTCCATGAAAACGACACAGCTTCTGGCACGACAATGCCTAAGCCTTTTGTCCTCAGTTTGGTTTCTATCAAACCTTTTGATCTGGCTCACGGCTTTGTTGATGCTGACGCCCTTCAAGCTTGTACCTCATAAAGGTTTTCAGACTCGCTGCGTCGACCCCCTCGCCGAACACATATATAGAGCCGCGGTCGTGACCAACAGCTTCTGGATGAAGCGCGTCGTAGGTATACGCCTTGAAATTACCGGTACGCCCACTGGACATATCAATCCCATTGTCGTCTGCAATCATCAATCTTGGTTTGATATTCCCTTGGTTCAGGAACTGATTACAGCACAAGGACCCATTGTAAGGTTCTTGGTAAAGCGTGAATTGGTATGGGTGCCAATCATTGGTTGGATTTGTTTGGTTCTAAATTTTCCGCGGTTGCGGCGATCGGGCTCAAAAACCGATCGAGCGGCGGATTACAAAGCCATCACTCGAGCTGTTCAGTCCTCTGACGTGATGCCCGGGGCGCTTCTAATCTTTGCCGAAGGCACGCGCTTCACACCATCCAAGCAAATTGATCAGGCATCCCCGTACCCCAATCTATTGAGGCCCAAAGTGGGGGGCTTTCGTATTCTCCTCGATCACGCGGCCCCCGACCAGCCGGTGCTCGATGTCAGCATTGCCTATTTGTCGGGAGACAGCCATTTTTGGCATTGCCTGCATGGCGGTGCGCCCGTGATCAAAATAAAGGTGGACGTTTACCGCGCGGGAGATATTACTGATATCGAGGCGTGGCTTACGGCCCGCTGGTCCGAGAAATCCGAGTGGGTATTAAGCGGGGTGCAGCAAGTCCCTTAAAAGCCGCCGAAGCTATCTTGGGGCGCCTCATAAAG
>CAJYBS010000454.1 GCA_913064795.1 uncultured Gammaproteobacteria bacterium | reverse complement strand
GGTGCTCGGCAAAGGCTTCAATACCGAAGGCGTCGCTGCTCTCAAAATGGGGTAAACCTCGGTCCAGAGCTGATGCAGCAAATTCAGGCCCTATCGTAGAGCAACGATAAAAACCCTTTGCCCAGTCCAATACGTTCTGATGTGCGGACAGGCTGAAATCACCCAACTCATGCATTTCACCAAGAATAAGATGAATACGACCGGCCTCTTGCTCTCTCAAGGTCGTGAGCGCCAACCGCATACTGTCTGGATTTGCGTTGTAGCTCTCATCGATCAAGGTGATTCCCTCAATTTCCCGCCGATTGCCTCGTCCTTTCGGTATGGGTGCCGAGCGCAGTCGATGGATGGCGGCTGGCACATCAAGCCCCAGCTGATCAACAACGGCAAGACAGGCAGCGGCGGTCGCTTGCAAGTGCACGCCTGAAGCGGGCAGTTCAATCGGAAAGGCTTGCCCGTCAATATTCGCTCTAAGGTCGCCGCCGATTTCAGAAGCGCAAACGCTCACGTTCGCACTAGACTCTGCATCAAAGGTTCGGGTCTGACCATCAACATGCCCTGCTAAATTACGCTCAATCATTAATGTGCCGTCCGGTTTGAGCCCTGATCTGATCGACAGTTTTTCTGCACGAAGATCGGCGATGCCATCGAAATTCCCGATATGGACCGGTAACACATTGAGCACAATCGCGATGTCCGGTTCGATGTGATCTGACAATGGCCCAATCTCGCCAGGATGATTGGTCCCTACTTCAAAGACTCCGTAGCGCGTGGAGCTGGGCATCCTGGCCAGCGACAGAGGAACACCAAGATGATTGTTGAAGCTACCTTCAGACGCATGGGTTTCATCAAAGGCTGAGATGACGTGTTCGAGCCACGCGCGCAACGTCGTCTTGCCGCTACTGCCAGTGATCGCGATCACCCGAGCCTGTGAACCCAGTCTCCGCCGTGCAGCTCGACCGAGGGTTACAAGAGCATCAAAGGTATTGGGAACTTCAATGACGCGTCTCTGGGTTGAGGGCTTTGATGACAGTGCCGCAACCGCACCGCGTTTGAAGGCCTCATCGATAAAGTCGTGGCCATCCCGAACGCCGAGAGGGGGCGCGAGGGGAATAAACAAATCACCGGGCTTGACGCTTCGAGAATCGATTTGAACGCCGTGTACGGTTACACCGGCTAAGTTTGGACGCCCCTTAGACTTGGACCCAACCAGTGTATTGATCTCTTCAGCGCGCCAAAGCATACGGATGTGTCTCCATGGCCGACAGTCTAGGTAAAAGCGCGGCCCACGCCTATGGTAAACTGCTTGCCCGCTGCTGTCATGACCGAGGTCGGCTCGATGCCCCGCAACCAACTGATCATTTTTGACTGTGACGGTGTCTTAGTAGATTCCGAACCCCTCGCGAATGGCCTTTTAGAAGCGGCGCTCCTACCCTACTTCGGACGGGACGCCAAACGCATGACCGAGAATTCGATTGGGCGTTCCTTTGCCGATATTCGCCAGCAGATCGAACAACGCCTCCCGGACGAACTGCCCCAAGATTTCTGGACTCAACTTCAAAGCAATACGCTTTCAGCGCTCTCAGACACCCTACAGCCGGATCCAGCATTGCGCGGCTTGTTGGAGGGCTTAACCGTTCCGATTTGTGTGGCTTCGAGCGGCTCGCACGAAAAAATACGAACCTCTTTGGCCGCTGCCCAGCTGCTCGATTTGTTCGATCGGGCAATATTCAGCGCCGAAGATGTTGTCCGAGGTAAGCCAGCCCCAGATCTATTTCTATTGGCGGCACAGCGCCACCACGTCTCACCCAAAGACTGTCTGGTGATAGAGGACTCTATTCCGGGTCTCGAAGCTGCCCGAGCTGCAGGAATGACGGCCCTGCACTTTGTGCCCAATGAGTTTCACTTAGAACCCGGGCAAATCAACCAGCTACACACTTTGACCGAGCATCTCTAAGCAGCTATCACCGCAAGAACCGAACACTGCAAGAACCTGCCGACCGCCCTATGCATTGCCTTGAATGACAGCGAAGTATTCCTCAATACGTTTGAGGTGACCGTCGACGCTCGTCGGCTCGGCGTTATGCGTTGCGAACGCCATGTGCGTTGCACCCAAATTCAACCATTTTTCATAATGGCTTGCCCATCGCTCGGGGTTACCCCCCGCAAATTGCGCTTGGGCCTGGATACCAAAATCATCCCAACTGAGACCCGCTTCAGCTCTGACGGCCTGAAGATAATCGATCGCCTCTTTAGCGGCGGCATTAGCCCCCATTAAAGGCATCCAGCCGTCGCCCATTCGCGCGCAGCGTTTAAGGAGCGGTTTTGCGCTGCCACCGAACCAAACAGGAATCGGCGCTGTGGGACGCGGAT
>CAJYBS010000453.1 GCA_913064795.1 uncultured Gammaproteobacteria bacterium | reverse complement strand
GCGCAGCGTTGGTCGATCGCAGAATGTCGAGCGGCCGGTTCATGTAGCTGTTGGGTGTCTTCAATAATCGCAAATAGGCCGGCTTTTAATTGACGCTGCGCTGTGTCGTTGGCGCTCAAACGTCTTGCGAGTCTTAGCATTCCACCACTGATGCTGATTAATGCTCGGTCGGTCTCAGATGGACCGCTCAGCAGACGGATAAGGTTTTTCTTGCCCAAGGTGAGGAGGTCGCCATCTTCATAGATATCAAACACTGTATCAGCGTCAAATTTAAACAGGCTCCCTCGACAGGCCTGAGCCGCATCCGAGGACGCCAGTCCTGAATTGGCGATGCTCAAGCAAAGCGAACTGGCCTGAACGAGCCCCGCAAGTGCAAGCACTCTCCCTTGGACGTTTTGGGTGTGTGCTGCCATTAATTGATCCGCGCGTTAGTCGATTGGATGATGCCGCCGCCAACGCAAACATCTTGCTGATAAAAGCAGGCCCACTGACCCGGTGTTGCAGCTCTTTGGGGAACCTCGAAGGTCACGGTGAGGGTGTTTTGCTCCAGGTTGTGGGCTGTAATCGTGCCTGTTTGGTCTGCCTGGCGATAACGGAGTTTGGCGGAGATTGGGCCAGGCTGGATGGGGTGATTGACCCAATGCAGCTGATGCACTTCGATGGTGGTCGAGTAGAGCGCAGGGTGGTCCTTGCCCTGGCAAACGATCAGCTCGTTGGACCCTAGGTCTTTTGCAGCGACGTACCAAGGGGCATCGAGACCGCCCTGTACACCGCCGATACCCAGACCCTGACGCTGTCCAAGGGTATGGTAGATTAGCCCCTGATGTTGGCCCAGGGTTATGCCTTCCGGTGAACGAATCCTACCGGGTTGAGCCGCAAGGTAAGTGCTCAGGAAGTCACTAAACCTACGCTCCCCAATAAAACAAATGCCAGTGGAATCTTTCTTGTCAAAGGTTTGAAGTCCTGCGTCTTCTGCTAGAGCCCTTACTTCAGGTTTGGTGAGCGCGCCAACAGGGAAGAGGCAGTTTTCAAATTGGGCCCCGGAGACCGACTGTAGGAAATAAGATTGATCTTTGTTGGTGTCAATACCCCTGAGGAGTTCGACCTCACCGGTCTCTGACCGCCGCAACCTCGCGTAATGACCGGTCGCAATAAAATCAGCGCCTAAAAGACGAGCATAATCTAGAAAAACTTTAAACTTGATTTCGCGGTTGCATAAGACATCCGGATTAGGGGTCCTGCCTGCTTCATACTCGGTTAAGAAATGTGAAAAGACATTGTCCCAGTATTCCGCTGCGAAATTTGCTTGATGGAGTTCGATCCCGAGTTGATCAGCCACCGCTTGCGCATCACTGAGATCCTGTTTGGCTGTGCAATACTCACTGCCATCATCCTCTTCCCAATTTTTCATAAAGAGGCCGGCAACCCGGTAGCCCGCTTTGAGTAGTAACAGTGCACTGACGGAAGAGTCGACGCCGCCTGAGAGCCCAACGATAACAAGGGGTGAGCTAGGCATCGCCATGCCCGCCCCGGGGAGGCGAAAGATCGCTTAGATATCTCAAGCGAGAATCTCCTGGTAAAGCGTGAGTGGGAATCGCTGACCTGCGAGATAATCTGAGAGGCAGCGCCGCACCAATGGGCTTCGATGGGGTCGCTCTTCAATTTGCTCGACGGGGAGCCAAAGCGCTGCTTGGATATCCGGGTCAAGGGGACGGTTGGTTTTCTCAATGACTCGGCATAAAAAGCAAATCCTAAAATAAAGGATATCTGCGGACTGTGATGGGTGCTGATATAGGCCGATAATCGCTTCAGGGCGCGTAAGATAGGTGGTCTCCTCCAGGACTTCTCGGATGACCGCTTCGATTAAAGATTCGTTGGGTTCGAGATGGCCGGCGGGCTGATTGATCACGGTTTTGCCCTGGGACAATTCTTCAACCATGAGGAAGTCCTGATTCCGAGGTACAATAGCGGCAACGGTGATTTCTGGTGGCCAGCGCAAAGTGCCTTCCTAATGAACAGCGAGATGAGAGTCCTATTATGCCCGAAAAAGTTTTAACGCACATTGACGCCAATGGTGCTGCGACGATGGTGGATGTGAGCCGCAAGGCCGAGAGTTTCCGCGTAGCGCGCGCCAGTGGCTATGTGCAGATGCAGCCTGCGACGTTGACAATGATCATTGATGCAACCCACAAGAAGGGGGACGTTTTGACCGTTGCAAAGATTGCTGGCATTCAGGCCGCCAAGCGATGTTCGGAGCTGATTCCTCTGTGTCATCCACTGGGTCTTACGGGTATTGATGTTGAGTTTGAGATCGATGAGGCGCAATCGAGAGTGAATATTGAGGCGGAATGTCGATTGACAGGCAGCACGGGTGTTGAGATGGAGGCGTT
>CAJYBS010000452.1 GCA_913064795.1 uncultured Gammaproteobacteria bacterium | reverse complement strand
CTACATATCGGTTTTCCGCCTTGGAGACTATTTTCTGAGCTAAAACTAATATGTCGCCATCGAGTAACGACTCGTTCATGCTGTCGAGCCCGGCGCAGATCTGCTCGACGAGATCGTCCCCAGGTTCCACCATGGGGATATTTTCAACCGCAGTCAGCGTGAGCTTCATTCCGCGGCGGGCTCACCCGTGATCACCAATCCGGAACCATTCACTTTATGGTGTCGATTGATGGTGATCAAAACAGAGGTCAGCGCCTCAGCAGCAGCCGCATTCGCAATCGGGCCAGCATGCCAACCTTTAAGCCCAAGGACTTCGATCAGTGCAATGACGGTGTCCCGCGCAGCACGCTTATTGCCGGTAACCAAGACATCACATGCAATCGCATGATCTTCTTGAAGGTGCATCGCCCCCACATTCTGAAACGCCGAGACAACATGAACATTCTCTCCGAGGTGGTTCTGCGCCTGTTGCCCAGCCGAGCCTGCCTCAGGCAATTGTACTGTTCCGACTTTGGGAGGCACTAAAGGGACCGTCACATCGATCAAAATCTTGTCTTCCAAGGCATGCTTGACCGAATCCAACGTACTGAGTTGGTGCGCAAAAGGCACCGTCAACACCACTAAGTCTGCTTGTTCTGTCGCAGCAGGGTTATCGAGTCCAGTGACGTTCAAATCAGGGAATTCTGCTAAAAGCGCGGCGGCAGCTTCTTGACCCTTCTCGAGAGTCCTTGAGCCAATGATGATCGAGTACCCCGCCCGAGACCACTGCCGGGCAAGGCCGCCACCTAAATCACCCGTACCCCCTAAAATCGCGATGGTTTGTATTGTTTCGCTCATGGTTCATCCTCTAGCATTGTCGCGCCCTAAGCGCTCATTCGTTTATTAGGCGGCTTCTAAGCTGCCTCATTGATCACGGTCCCCTCACAGGGCAGCCCATTATGAATCAGTTCTGCTCCAAGATCACCGTTGATCATCGAGATGACTGCCGCATCATCTGACAGCGTCAACACTTCCCTTCTCGGCCTCAGGCTTCCATGGATTGAACGACCCCTCTCGGGCGCATCCTTTACAGGCTCCTCATTGACTTCATCTCGCCGTCAACTGCTCCACTCCTTTAGTATACGAACCCAAAACTGCACGGTTCAGGACATTCGGGCAAAAACACAGGGAGGAAAACCCTACAATTTGTCCACGGTCCCTAGAAGATGGGTCAAAAAGAGCCATTTTCATAAAGTTCTTCCGACCTGGGGATGGTTTAGTCGAACATCGTCGCTTCTGGGGCATTATCCAAATTGTAATGGATGACGCTGATACACTGGGATGCAAACAACATGGTTCGGCCTAAAGACATCAGCTCAACCCCCTGGCGTTTCAGCCCTCGCAGCGCATTTTTCGCCAAAGGGACCTGATCCGTCATTATAAAAGTTGCGTGGCTTGGCGGGTTGATAGCGCTCATCCCTGCACCCTTGGGATGAAGCAAATAACAGGGTGAATCCAGCAATTCTCGCTTGATCAGTTTTTCGAAGCTCAAGGCTTCCACGACGATCCCATTGGGGGCCGTGACCACCGCCTCTTTGGCAATCCCAGAGGCTGCATTCAGAGCGAGGCTACAATTTTTGAGTAGCGCTCGCTCTGTCAAACCACCAAGGTCCCCTAACGCTGCTCCGTCGAAAGTGAGGGTCCGTGAAAAGTCAGGACTGTCTTCAAAAACCAGTCTCAATTTGACGTCCTGTCGATGGCCTTTAGAAACAAACAGAGCGTTGGTCATCATCCCCGCGATAAATTCGACATGCGCGCCCTCGCCGACCGATTCTAGAAAGCGCGCACCTGCAACCGGGGCCTTTCGGCAGCGCACAACGAATGTTGGCATGAGTAATCTGACCTCCGTTGCTATAGCACTTGGGTAGGGTGCGCATTATGGCACCCATAATAATTTACCGAGCCACCCGGTAATTGGCTATGATTCTAGCAAAAGGATCTTACGATGTTAGACCCGGCCGGCCGCCCAGATCGACAACTCACTTGGTACAACGCCAGCAACGCGCTGTGGATGGCCGGTTTTAGTATGCAGCAATTGCTGGTGACGTGGATTTTGGTTGGGGTTCTTGAACGGTCTCCAGAGACCGTTGGTCTCGCTCAGCTCATTATTGGTCTGCCCGCACTCCTGTTCATGCTCTGGGGAGGAGTCATTGGCGATCGTATGGATGGTCGTAAATTACTCATTCAAAGCCATCTTCTCAGCATGCTACCCCCTTTGATTTTGGCCCTGGCGATTTTCTTTGATCATCTCGGGTTCTGGGCAGTGATTCTCACTGCTCTGGCCGCGAACCTACTCAACAGTGCCTCCAATCCCGCACGCAACACCATCCTCAACATCGTTGCAGGCAGTCGC
>CAJYBS010000451.1 GCA_913064795.1 uncultured Gammaproteobacteria bacterium | reverse complement strand
ACATGATGCTTTTGACTCAGTGCACTTATTGCTGGGTGCACGGGACCAATCGGAATTTATTTTTAAAGACGAATTGCTGGCGCTGAGGGCACGCGCGGATTGGTTTGATGTGACGGTGTGCTTTTCCCGAGAACAGCGGGTGCGAGAAGCTTGGGAACACTTAGGATATGTCACAAGCGCTTTAAAATCCTTCAGCTTGGCGCCCAATGAGGATTTTGCTTTAGTCTGCGGGAACCCAATGATGATCGATGATGTGTATCGGGATCTCAGAGCGCTAAAGTTTGGGCCAAGACGCGTGATTCGCGAAAAATACGTCTTTGCTGCCCAGGAAAAGGGTAACGCAAAGGCTGCCCTTTCATCCGACGATCAAGCGCTTTTGAAACAAAAAATGGCGCAGTACACCAACCAAGGCGTGGCTAAGGATTGAATTTCCAATGCCACGGCTCGTAGTTGAAACCCGATGGATTTCCCCTTGGATAACTTAAAAAAAAGCCAAAGTTGCTGGCGTGCGCGCTTAACCATCGGAATGCCGCGGTGTGCTCGAATGCGGTGATCAGGGGTGTCTGAGGTGGACTGAACAAGTCCAGAGCCTCTCCCGTGTGATGCTCGCTGAAACCGGGTATGGCGTTGACCTTTAAAATGTCGCTCAACAGCTCGCCAGCTTCGAGCTTACGCTTGATCAGTTGGCCCTGATACTCAATGGAGCGAAAGGCAGAAGTAACCTCGATGACGATGCTGGCGCTGGCAGCTGCCCGCTGGAGCTCGAGCCAACTTGTGGCGGTCTGAGGTGTTGCTCGCAGGGCTCTGCCGTCTGGGGTCGTCGATATTAAAGTGAGTTCCTCTAAGGTCGCCTCACGCTGGGCCGGCCCTGGATAGGCGATCAAGATTTCTTTCCCAATTCCCAGCGCGCGATAGAGGATGTCATGCGCTTCGGTGACAGGCATGTCGTCTGTCGCCTGGGTGGCTGGGGCTGACTGTTTTTCTTCGACCATTCGGGGAACTCGTTAGCCCACAAACGCCTGCAAATGAATATCCGTATGCCCAAAGGTCGCGTCGATCATCATCAACCGTTTGAAGTAGTGGGCAATTGCCAGGTCCTCGGTCATTCCCATGCCCCCATGAAGTTGGACGGCGTTCTGACCGACGAATCGCGAGGTTTTTCCGACTAAAAACTTGAGTGCATGAATGTGTCGCTGGGCATCGTCAGTTTTCTGATTTTCGAGCATGGTGGCTTTCATACACAACGACTTCGCCAAATTGTATTCAATGAACATCTCGGTCAGTCGGTGTTTAACGACTTGAAATTCGGCCAGGGGATGATCGAATTGTTCCCGCTGCTTGGTGTACTCGATGGTGCTTTCATAGAGCACCTGCATCGCACCCACCGCTTCAGCTGAAATTGCGAGGATTCCTCGATTGACGACCTGTTGCAATACGGTAAGTCCCTCCCCGAGATTGCCAACACAAGCCGTTGCCGGGACTTCTACTTGATCAAGAATGAGCTCAGAGGCTCTTAGGCCATCGACTGTCGGATAGTCTTTGCGCGAAATGCCGTCACTATCAGCAGCCACTAAAAACAGAGAAATTCCAGACTGATCGCTGGCTTTGCCGGAGGTCCTCGCCGATATGAGAAAATGATGGGCACTCGCCGCATGAAGTACCACGGACTTGGTTCCCGTAATGACGAAGTTGCCATTGCTTTTCATTGCGGTGGTCTCAACAACGTGTAAGTCCGTGGGCGCGCAGGCTTCGACATAAGCCAGGCTGCCCTGAAGGTCGCCCGTTACGATTGACGGTAAGTAGGTTTGTCTCTGATCTTCAGAGCCCGCAATCTCTAGGGCGCCGGCAAACAAGACGAGGGTTGATAAAACCGGTTCAATCACGAGGCCCTTGCCGAAGGCTTCGAACATGATCATGGTATCGACCAGATCGCCGCCGAGACCGCCAAAATCCTCCGCAATGGGCATCCCGAGCCATCCTAGGTCTGCATAGGTTTGCCAGTGTTGAGTGCTGAAACCTGTGTCAGAGGCGACAAGGTTTTGGCGTGCAGACAGATCGTATTCGCTGGCTAGGAATTTTTCGATGCTCTCGCGGAGCATGTTTTGTTCGTCGGTGTATGCTAAATCCATGGTTTTTCCTCAGCCTAGACCCAGTACATTTTTTGCGATGACGTCTTTTTGGACCTCACTGGCGCCACCGTAAATGGTGGTTGCTCTTCCCCCCAGATACGATTGTGTCGCGCCATGTGCAAAGTCGGGGCCGAACGCCTCGTGACCCCAAGGTGCTGCAAACAGGCCGGCAGCCTCGAGATTCAGTTCGGTGATTCGCTGCTGAATTTCGGTGCCTTTGAGTTTTAAAATCGACGTTTCGGGTCCAGGGTCTCCTCCTGCAGCGTCCCGAGCCAGGGTGCGC
>CAJYBS010000450.1 GCA_913064795.1 uncultured Gammaproteobacteria bacterium | reverse complement strand
TCTGCTTGAGCAGCAGCAGAGCCGAGCTTCTCTTTAGCTGAGCGAACGGCGATCAGCCCTTCGAGCTGCTCCTTTTCAAGCAGATACAGATAGTGATCTTCCCGCTGACACCAAGCCGCCCACGCCCCAACTTGCTTGGCACCCTCCGAGCCCACCAGCGCGCTAAATCGCGAGCGGATCAGCGCAGCATCCTCCGGCTCGGCGCGCCTGATGCCATAGGGCCAGTCCGTCAAGGTTAGCCCAAAACCAACTCAGCGACCTGACGCATTTGATCAACATTTTTGGTGCTTACCAGCAACGACGTGACCGGAGATTCCCGCCAAGCATCCAAACGATCTTTAATTCGATCAACCGGCCCGACCAAAGAAATTTCGTCGGCAAAGCTACTCGGAACGGCCATAAAAGCCTCATCTTTTTTTCCGGCCAAAAACAAATCCTGAATCTTACGGGCTTCAGCCTCAAAGCCCATTCGCCCCATCAACTCGGTGTGGAAGTTCCTGCTTTTCGCTCCCATACCACCGATATAGAGTGCAAGGTTGTACTTAACCGGGATCAAGCCTTCCTCAACATCGTCGCAAATGTTCACCGCCAGACCCTGCATAATTTCGAAGTGTGCTGGACGATTGGCGATTTGATCCGCATAGACTTCTTGACGATACGGCGAGTAGTAAAGCGGCAGCCAACCATCGGCGATTTCGGCAGCCATGGTGACATTTTTGGGACCTTCGGCACCAAGAAAGATCGGCATATCTGCGCGCAAGGGATGGGTAATCGGCTTAAGCGGCTTTCCTAGGCCCCAAGCGCCCTCCCCAGTGTAGGGCAGAGGATAGTGCGGCCCATCATTTTGAACCGGACCTTCCCGTCGCATCACCTGCCTGATGATGTCGACATATTCCCGGGTTCTCGACAGCGGCTTACTAAAAGGCCCGCCATACCACCCTTCGACAACCTGTGGACCGGAAACCCCTAACCCGAGGATCATTCTTCCTTTGGATAAGTGATCGAGGGTCAGCGCGGCCATGGCGGTCGCGGTCGGCGTGCGGGCCGAAAGCTGGGCCACTGCGGTACCCAAGCGAATGCGCTCGGTATGCGCCCCAATCCAAGACAGGGGCGTAAAAACATCCGAACCCCAGGCCTCCGCCGTAAAAATTGCGTCGAACCCCAAACGCTCAGCTTCCTGGGCAACCGACACCATCCGCGGGTCTGGACCTGCGCCCCAATAGCCCAATTGCATCCCCAGCTTTAACTGCTTCATGGTCATCACTCCGTCACTGATTTAACTGCCCAACATGCTAACACGAGGTGCTTGGGGGCCGTCATCCCCTCTCCGCTTTGGCCGATTTTCTTCTTTCAATTGGGTTTTACCTGGGCTATACCTAGTGAGAGCTCGGGCTAATAAACATCGGCTCAAACCGGACCAAATTCAAAATTCTATCGCTTGCACGACTAATAGCCTCCCGGGCAAAGTTTGACCTAAATCGATCAGCGCAGATCGAATCCATCGCTTTCAACGTTCTGCCGCCATTTCATCGCTACAACCCGTGACATCAACGACCCGTAACTCCAACACCCCGCTGCCCAACATGCTCAAGCAATCTGCTCTTGCGGTGCACATCCGGCAATTGGACTCAGATCGAGCTCGCCTGGCTCAAATCACTGCTAAACTTCAGCGTTGTTTACCCTTGCACCATTTGCTGGACTGAACACCCTCGTGGCTGCTGAGATCTCAATGATCTCGCCGCTCCGAGCCCGAAGGGTGCACCAAATTTCCATTGGTTTCGTAAATAAGCATTCACAACAATAGCGGCCCAACCAGCGCGCTGGTATGCTTGCTGTTTTATTTGACCCGCACCACCGGTAAAGAGATCAGTTATGGCAGAAGAAAAAGACACTCCTAAAAGCGCCTCAAGCAGCATTATCGAAGAGAAGCTTTTCAAATCTCGCTCGATTTCGGTCTTTGGCCAAGTCGATGAGAAAATGGCGCGCGCCGTCAGCCAGCAATTACTCGCGCTATCAGCCGATGGAGACGAGCCAATTACACTGTACATCAGCTCTCCGGGTGGACACGTTGAATCAGGCGATGTGATCTACGACATGATCAAATTCGTCAAACCCACGGTTCGCGTGATTGGGACCGGATGGGTCGCCAGCGCTGCAACCAATATTTATCTTGCGGCTAAAAAAGAAAATCGTTTCTCGCTGCCCAACACTCGATACCTCGTCCACCAACCTTCCGGCGGCTCCCGAGGCAATGCCACTGATATCAAGATTCAGATGGAAGAAATTCTGAAAACAAAAGAACGGATCAACCGCATCATCTCGGAAGAGACGGGAAGACCCTTAGAACAGGTCGAAAAAGACACCGATCGGGATTATTGGATGAGTGTCGATGAAGCGATCGACTATGGCATCGTCACGAAGGTTGTG
>CAJYBS010000449.1 GCA_913064795.1 uncultured Gammaproteobacteria bacterium | reverse complement strand
TTAAAGACTGAAGTTAGACAGACCAACAGATTAAGGGCGCCACAGGCGCCCTTTTTTTGACCTCCTTCAAGTCATCTCCATCGTCGTTTCGTGGTGACCTAATGCCTTTTTAACGGCGCTGGTTGCTCAACAGACCAGACCCTAATTGAAACGAGTCTCTGCCTCAAACCTCTTTGATTCTGTCCAACGACTTGCGGAATGCATTGGCAGGGCTGGCATCCCTTTTATTGCAAGGGACCCTTGATGAGATCGCGCGGATGGAAACCAGAAACATCTGCAACAGACTAAGCAGACTTAGTTTCAGGCTCCGGGCGTCCGAATTTTAGTGATTGATCTGTTGACTCCAAATTGATCTATTGACTCCGAAGAGAAGCGAGCAGTGCTCTGAAATCAATCCGAACAGTTCAACAAACCGGTTTTGAATCAAGGTCTGCAACAGGTCCAGCATCAAATGGGGGCCTACTGAAAACCTCTAAAACCTTAGGCGCAAAGTGATTCAACGGCCGCGTTGGGTAACTCGGATCAAACGACGCTTGATCCCAGCGCTCACAGAAATTCACGCAGGCATCATAGTAGGGATGGTCTTGATAAAGCGCTCGACCATTTCGATCCTGACCCAGGTGATGGGCGTAATAGAATCTCTGAAACAACCCATGGTGCTCAACCGCCCATGTCACTTCGGCTCTGACGTAGGGTCGAATCACGGCGGCAGCGAATTGCGCGTGATTGAGCGGTGCGAGGTCATCACCCAAATCGTGGATCAGCGCCGCGACCACCCACTCGATGTCCGCGCCATCATCCTCGGCTCGACTGGCGGTTTGTAGAGAATGTTCAAGCCTAGTCACCTGATAGCCCCCAATCCCATTCTCAAGCGAGGTCAATGCGCTGAGAATGCGTTCAGGCAATCCCTCAACATGTTGTTGCTCCATCTCCTCCAACAATCGATAGTCATCAGGAGAGCCATCGATCATTGCAGTGAATTGCACTCTTTCCATTCTCTTTCCCTATTTTCGTTCCGGCGGATCAGTCCATTGGGTCTCGATTAACTCTTCAATCTGACATGGTCTTTTATTACCTGACCGGATGATTAGTCATCTCAAGGTGCAGATCCACCCCAATCCAAGGATTGGCTCGCGCGACCTCTTCGTTCAGGTTCACGCCAAGCCCAGGCTCCTTGGAAGGAATAACATAACCCTCCTGCCATTCGATAGGCGCGGTCAAGAGGTCCCCATGAAACCCATCCCAACGCTCTATACCCTCGAGAATAAGAAAGTTGGGCGTACAAGCTGCGAGCTGTATGTTCGCTGCACCTACAATCGGCCCACAATAGAGATGCGGCGCAATTTGGGCGTAATACACCTCCGCAAGGGCAGCAATTTTTTTGGCTTCCAGCAATCCGCCAACACGGCCAAGATTCGGCTGCAATATAGCGGCCGCGCCCGCCTGCAACACACGGGCAAACTCATGCTTGGTGCAAAGACGTTCCCCCGTCGCAACAGGGATGGTGGTTCCCGCGGCAACCCGAGCCATCTCGCGGGTGTTCTCGGGCGGCGTCGGCTCCTCAAACCAAAGCGGATCGCTGGCTTCTAGCCGTTTGGCCAATCGCAGCGCTCCAGCGGCGGTGAATTGTCCGTGAGTCCCAAAAAGCAAATCAGCCCGATCGCCAACAGCGGCTCGAATGGTTGTAACAAACCGTTCACTTCGATCGAGTTCTTCTAAGGTCGGCATACCGCCGTCGTACACCGTGTAAGCGCCAGCAGGATCAAACTTTACCGCTGTAAATCCCTGTTCAACATAATCCAGCGCACGCTGGGCAGCCACATCGGCGTTCACGTAGATATGTTGATCATCCTGATCGCTGGGATAAACATCGCCATCAGCCGGATACAGATACGTGTAGGTCCGGAGTCGATCATGAACCTGCCCTCCCAGCAGTTCGTAGACCGGCTTATCACAGGCCTTACCAATGATGTCCCAGCAGGCCATCTCTAAACCAGACAACACCCCCACTAAACTGATGTCCGGCCTCAGACTGTAGCCACTACCGTAGACCCGGTGGAACAATGCCTCGATGTGAAAAGGGTCATGTCCAACAACATGGCGCTCTGCGGTATCTGCAACCATCCCGGCAATGGTTTCAGCACCAAAGGTTGCAGCGTAGACTTCGCCGTAACCCACAATCCCCGTATCCGTTACCAGTTTTACAAATAGAAAGTAACGACCGCCAAAACGAGGCGGCGGATTGCCGACAACAAACGTTTCAAATTCTTTAATTTTCATGGAAACACAATCACATTGCGCAGCGCTGTACCACGACGAACATCTTCGATGGCTTCGTTGATATGCTCAAGGGGATACCGGCCCGAAATCAGCTCATCGAGCTTTAATGCTCCCTCTAAATAAAGCCTAGCTAGAAATGGAATATCGACCGAGACCCG
>CAJYBS010000448.1 GCA_913064795.1 uncultured Gammaproteobacteria bacterium | reverse complement strand
CGAAGAGGGCAAACGTGTCATTGTCGCAACCCACTTATTGGAGTCGATGATTGAAAACCCGATTCCGACCCGAGCCGAAGTCACCGATGTCGCCAATGCAATTTATGAAGAAGTCGATGCCGTCATGTTGTCAGGCGAAACGACCATCGGCAAATACCCCATCCGATGTGTCGAGCAGTTAGTCGAGATCGCTCGCAGTTCCGAGCGGGTGCCTGGCCTGAGTTTTGTTAAGGAGCTCAAGTCAGAATCGACCAAACAACACATTGCTTTTTATGCGGTTCAACTCGCTGAGCGGGTCGGCGCCAAAGGGACCGTCGTGATTACTCGGCGCGGTTACATGGCTGACTTTGTAACCAACTGCCATCCTCAAAAAAGTCGTATTTTTGCTTTTACCAATGATTCCCAGACTCGGCGTCGGTTGATGCTCAACCGAAATCTCTCACCCTTTCGCATTGCTTTCAGCCAAGATCCTGAGAAGACCCTCGCTTCCGCTTTTAGTTTGCTTAAGAAACGCGCCAACCTTGTATCCAGCGATACAGTCGTTGTGATCTCGGATATATTGGCGGGCCAAGGCATAGAGGCCATTCAGGTCCGGCAGATACCTTAAGCCGCACCGTTAAATTCCATGCGCTTGAGACAAGCCTGCGCTCAGTACGAAGCCGCCTTAAAAACCCCAGCAGGAAATAGTTTTTAAGCGCACTTAGGGATATTTGGACAACAAACCGTCATATGAAGGTTCCCGGTAGCCGCGGGATCGAAAACTTTGATCTAGACTGATGGCGCTTCTCAATCAAATATCTTTCCCGGGTTTAAAATATTTTTGGGATCTAGGGCCATCTTAATCCGCTGCATCATTGCAATTTCATCTTTGCTGCGTGAAAGCGCTAAATACGCTTTTTTCTGAACCCCAATGCCGTGTTCCGCGCTGACCGAACCGCCTCTAGAGGGTAGCCCTGCATAAACCACCGCCTCAACTTGGGGTTTCGCTTGTTTATCTCCAACACCCACAACAATATGAAGATTGCCATCGCCTAAGTGGCCAAAAACCATGCAATGATTGCTGGGCCAGCGCTGGTCCAAATCAGCTTTGAGCTCAGTGACGTAGCTGTCCATTTGGTTGAGCGGTACGCTGATATCAAAAGAAAAAACGGGACGAATCTGGCGTACTTGGCCAACATCGTCGCGGATCGCCCACATGGCATCGCGCTCAGCTTGACTGGAAGCAATCACGCCGTCCGCAACCACACCCTCCTCCATCGCGTCTGTGAGCACCGATAGAAATCTCGCTTCATCCCCTTCGATATCACCGCCCAAAGCTTCAACCAGGATGTAATACGCGTAATCGTGCCCTACTGGCGGCCGCCCACTGGCTGGCGGGGTTGTCACAAGCTTGTAATAGTTTTGCCAAAGCACTTCAAAGGCGCTCAGGCTTCCGCCCAGCCTTCCGTCGAGTCGATTTAGAATCTCGGTGACTTCCGAGAAACTATTGGCGGCAAGAAAAGCCATCTGCTGGCTGATAGGCTGAGGCCTCAAGCGCAGTACCAGACGCGTAACGATCCCAAGCGTGCCCTCAGAGCCAATAAACAGCTGCTTTAAATCATAGCCAGTATTGTTCTTGATGATTTTGTTCATCGATGAAAGGACAGTTCCGTCGGCGAGAACGACCTCCATACCCAAAATTTGATCTCGCATCATCCCATAGCGAATGACGCGGTTACCTCCAGCATTGGTTGCAACATTACCGCCAATGGTGGCAGAACCCCGAGCCCCGATATCGAGTGGAAACAAAAGATTCGCGCCTTCTGCCGCTTCTTGAACCACTTGAAGCGGAACCCCAGCCTGTACGGTCATGGTGCGACTAGCAACATCGATTTCTTCAATTTGATTCATGCGCTCCAGGGAAAGCGCCAACTCACTTTGATCGGAGGCTGTTGCCTCAACCAATCCCGTTAGCCCTCCGTACGGAATCACGGTCTGCCCGGCCGCAAAGCAGGTTCTAAGGACCTTAGAAACTTCAGCGGTGGAACTTGGGCGGGCAACCGCCAGCGGGTGCCCATGAGGAATCAAGCGCTCTGACAAGGCTTCTCCGGTGACCATGCCCCCGGCGCCAAGACTGGCTTCAAGTGCTGCTGTGAGAGTCGACATGGTGTGTCCTTCTTGACGAATTAGTCTTGTCTAAACGCTAACGCATCTTGCACGGGAGGACAAACAACACAACAAGCACTGGCCTTGTCGTTCAGTCTTTGCGCTATAAGGCCCGGCCTGAGGCCAAGAACTGATGGGTCGCACTCGCTTGCCTACAAACTGTTTCAGCTCAAGGCTCCTTTCGCTTGGAAGTCATACATTTCGACAGGATTCTCGGGTAGACTTTTAGCGTTAAGTTGCCCAAAGAGCAACGAATGATACTTTATTTTTAATCGATATAAATTAGTTAAATTATTGAATTTATTTAATTATTGTCTTTACAGATCGAA
>CAJYBS010000447.1 GCA_913064795.1 uncultured Gammaproteobacteria bacterium | reverse complement strand
CTATTCAATGCCCTTTTGGGTTTTGTTTTTATGTTCGCCATCGCCTTCTTGTTGATCAGCGTACCCGAAAAAAAAGGCGAAATTGCCTCTAAGGCAGAGATGCTCATCACCGTCCGATGGGCAGACAATCATCCCGATGATGTCGACGCCATCGTTGAGGATCCAGCAGGCACCCTCATCTGGTATTACAACCGAGATTCAGGATTGATGCATCTTGATCGCGATGACCGGGGCGTCTTTGCTGATGAAATCAAAAGCGAGGGCACACGGATCATCAACCCCATTAATCAAGAGACCGTCACCCTCAGGGGCGTGCAACCGGGGGAATACGTGATCAATTTATTGCACTACAAAGCCCATTACAGAGCGCCGTTACCCGTGACGGTCAAGGTTGAACGTCTCAACCCAAAAGTCGAACTCATTTACTATGGCGATCATTATTTGAATGGTACCGGTGACGAAATTACCGCCCTACGAATGAACCTTGACACCACGGGGCAAGTGGTCGAAGTCAACCAGCTGCCGAAGTCCTTATTGCTGAATCATCGGGGTAAGCCCAGATGAACGAGCACTATCTCATTGGTCTTTGCTACATTCTGATCACGCTGCTGCTCTTGATCTGTTTAAAAACCTCAAGTATTCCTATGCGACTAAAGATCGGCTTAGTCGTGCTCATGAGCGGTTTTTATATCGTGACCTGGGAGCAAGTCAGCGAGATAAAAGGATGGTCGACCTTCTCGCCACTGCCCGAGTCTTTTCGCGTCATCTGGATTCATATTCAGGAAGACAATAAGACCACAGGCGAAGCCGGGAAGATCTACTACTGGATCCGGCCCTTGGATACGATCGGACTTCCGAGCAAACCACCCAGAGTGCATCATGTTCCTTGGAGTCTAGAAGCCGCGGCGCTGGCGGAATCAGCGAAAACCAGACTCGACGCTGGGGAAGTTCTTAATGGGCGCCTAAGCAACAATGCTTTGATCCGGCAAGAGGCCGGTTCAGAAGAGCCCCTAAGCGGCGAGGACCCATTGAGCAGGGGCGCCAACCAAATTCAGCCACAATTTGAATTCATCACTGTGGCACCGCCGAGTTTGCCAACAAAGACAGTGCCGGTTCAGTAAAATATTACCCGCCCGAGGCGGTTTGCCAAGTCATTTGCGGGATCTCTTTTTCCCCAGCAGCGACCCGTCGGTCTTCTTCAGCCCGCGCTTTCACGTAACTCAACACATCGGTAGATTGCTCTGCATTGAGAACATCTGCGAAGCTCGCCATGCCTTTCGCGGACAACAGGCCGTCAAGAACAATATTGTTAAAAGCCGCGATCGTCTCCGACGACATTCGCCTCAAATCTGGAATAGACCCTCCGGAGCGTACAAGGAATCCATGACAAACAGCACAATTTTCATTGTAGGCGACTTCACCGCGCTCAATGCTGGCGAGTTCAACCCCTGCCAGATCCTGATTAGGAATACCGCGGTCCCTAAGATTTGGAACCGGTAACGCGGCCTTGCCGCCCAGGGCAAACACCAGCAACCGACCGTAATTGTTGTACGTCAAAGAAGCATGTTCAGCCACCGGGGGCAGCGGCTCACCGCCGAACAGGTCTCCGCCACCCGTCCCCGTCAACACAGAGACATACTGAACACCATCAAGCTCAAAACTGATGGGTGGTGCCAACATCGAGGTGTAGGTGTTGAATTCCCAAACCTTTTCGCCGGTAGCTTTGTCATAGGCGACAAACATGCCCAGTGCGTTGCCTTGAAACACGAGGCCGCCCTGGGTCCCAAGGACCCCACCATTCCAGTAGTGTGGGATCTCGACAACCCAGCGGTCCTCGCCCGTAAGCGGATCAAACGCTTTCAAGTAACCCTTGGGCATCGGCTGATCGGCAATATTGTCGAGCGTGACCTGGGCAAGCCGTCCAAACTCAAGACCCGTGTTCCAGCCTCTCGGTTTGTGTTTGTAAACACCGGTTTGTTTCCACTCCGAGGTCATTTCAAAGAAGAGCGGGTTGTCTTGGGCAGGTATATAAACCAAGCCTGCCTCTTCGTCGACGGACATAGCCTGCCAGTTATGCGCGCCCAGAGGCCCAGGCAGGATCCATTTGCCATCCTCTTGATAGTCGAGGTCAGGGTTTTCTACCGGTCGGCCCGTTTCAAGATCAACATGAGTAGCCCAAGTCACGCTCGCAAAAGGATTGGCTGCAAGCAAATCGCCGTTACTTCGATCAAGGACATAGAAAAACCCATTTTTAGGGGCCTGCAGCAAGACCTTTTTCATCGCTCCATCGATCTCAAGCTCAGCTAAAGCCATGTCTTGGACTGCCGTGTAATCCCAATTATCCCCTGGGGTCGTTTGATAATGCCATTTGTACTCACCCGAATCGGCATCCACCGCAACGATTGAAGACAAGAACAGGTTATCACCACCGCCAGGCGAGCGGATCACTCGAGTCCAGGGTGAGCCATTGCCAACCCCCAAATACAGTTGAT
>CAJYBS010000446.1 GCA_913064795.1 uncultured Gammaproteobacteria bacterium | reverse complement strand
GAGCGTGTGCAAATCTGATAAAGCAAGTAAGTACGTCTCTTTAACTGCATCCGAGCTATTTTCAATGAGTGAGCTGGAAATTAGACGGCGGCCTGTTCAGGAGCGGTCAGCCAAAACCTTTGACCATATTCTCGAGACAGCAGGCGTCGTGTTAGAAGAAACCGGCTGGGATGGTTTTTCTACCAACCTGCTTGCAGAGCGGGCTGGCATCGGTATTCAGACGCTGTATCGCTACTTCCCCAATAAATTGTCCGTCGTCGCAACCCTGGCTAAACGTTTGATTGAAGAATGGGACAGCTGGTTTCTTGAATTGGGACCAAATTGGCTGGGGCGCTCCGGCATTGACCTTTTTGTAGAGCGCTTGAAGAATCAGCCCGGCGGTGTCGCCATACGCCGAGCCATGGCGGCATCACCTATCCTCAGGGCCCTAGACCGTGAGGACAATCAACGTTTGGCGGAACAGTTTGCCGGCGATCTGATCGTTAGGGACAGCACCCTTGACTATGATGACATGGTCCTGACTATCCTCGTTGCATTAGAGGCAGTGGTCGCGGTGGTTGATCTGACTTATGACTTACCGAGCTCCAAAGCAGACCGTATGATCGAACTGTGTGTAGAAATGCAAGGTGCGTACTTGGCGCGCCACGTTCCAGTCCGTATCAAGGAGGTTCAATGAGGAGCTTCCCCGTACTCATCCCCATGTGGCCCACTACCTTGTCAATGTGCAGCATCGCTAAATTCTCCCCGGACTTTGCTACCACCGAGATGTTACCAAAGCATGCCGGCCAGCATTGGCCAAAGACGTACCAGTAGCCTAACAAATTGTTCGTCTACAGGAATTTATAGAAAGGGTCCTAAGGTTAAAAGGTAGCTGGAGGCAATATGAAAATCCTAGCCATTGGAGGCAGCGGCGGCATGGGTCGATTCGCGGTCAATGCTGTTCAGCATTTTGAGAAGGTCGAGAAAATCATCGTCGCAGACCTCCACCTAGAGAGCGCTCGCGGGTTCGCCGACGAGATGAATGACAAAGTCAGTGCTATAGCGCTAGACGTCAACGACACCCTGGCACTGCAAGCCGCGCTATCGGGTGTTGACATCGTAATGAATACTTGCGGCCCGTTTTTTCGTTTCGGGGTCCCGATACTCAAAGCCTGCATTGATGCGGGTTGTCACTACTTCGATATCTGCGATGATTGGGAGCCAACGATTGAAATGCTTCAGTTAGATCAGGCCGCTAAGAAAGCAGGAATATGCGCAACCATCGGACTGGGCGCTAGTCCAGGCGTGTCTAACTTGTTGGCGCTGGTCGCGATGCAAGCGCTTGATACCGTCGATACTATCTATACAGGCTGGGATATCGGAGACGCCAAACCCGAGGAATCCTCGTCCCAGCAAGGGACCAATGCAGCCGTGTTGCACGCGATTGAACAAATGACCGGTCGCGTGCAGATCTTCCGGGATAACCGCTTTGAGATGGCTCGGCCGCTGGCACCGATTACGGTCCGCTATCCAGGCCTACCTTCTTTTGAGGGCTGCATCTTTGGTCATCCTGAAGCCGTTACGTTTCCGCACAACTACCCAAAATTGCGAGCCTCCCTGAACCTCGCCCATGGCGGCGGGATCGATTCTTGGTTGCTTAAAACGATCATGCGACTTGTAGACTGGCGCCTCATCAGCAAGGTGCGCGCAGCGAACTTTTTGACTTGGTTTGAGAAGACCATCGATGTCAGCGCCCAAGTTAACGGACCAGAGGAGCCACCGGTCATGTACGGATTGGCGATCGGCGCCAAAGATGGCAGGCCAGCTTCTGTTGGGGTGTCCTTTATAGATCCAGCCACGCAAGCGGCAGAAGCCAATGAAATCGGCATGGGCGCAATTACCGGTATTCCCCTGGCCTGTGGCGTGAAGTTTCTGATCGACGGCCAGCTGAAAGAGACAGGTGTCTTTTCTCCCGAGGCGGGACACATCAACCCGAAACTGTTTTTAGAAGAGGTCCTGGTCCAACTGGGACACTTAACCCATCTCTCTTCCATCGCGTTCGAAGATAACATCAAGATTTCGTGCTCGTGGTGATCAACACCCGTTTACGCATCATCTCGGCAGTTGCCGATCAAAAAAACGTTAGGAGTAAGTAGCATGACGACTCACCCACTCAGCCCACTGACAACCGAAGAAATCGAACAAGGCGCGACGTTGGTTGCCGCACAACTTGGTGAGCAAGCCTCATTCTCCTCGGTCAATTTAATCGAGCCAAAAAAAGCTGACGTTTTGCGCCACCAGGCGGGCGATGCTGTGCAGCGTGAATTGCGTTTTGTTGGCTACGACCACCCTGCTGAGGGCAAACGCGACGGGGGCTTTGAGGGGCTTGTGAACCTTAGTACTCAAGCTGTCGTCATCAACCGCATTGAGTCGGGTCAGGCATCTATTGGGCTCGCGGATTTTGTCGCCGCGATTCAGATCACGAAAGCAGATCCCGATTGGCAGGCGGCTATGCGCCTGCGCGGCGTCACCGACTGCGACCTCG
>CAJYBS010000445.1 GCA_913064795.1 uncultured Gammaproteobacteria bacterium | reverse complement strand
CGCAGAGTGACTCAATATTGCCCACCGAGATGACGGCAATATCACTGGGAATGTGCAACGACGCCAACGTACACGCCTCGATTATATGCCAGTACAGGGTATCATTCTGAATCATCACGCCCAGGGGCCTCGGCACTCGCAATAGTTGATCAGCCAACCACGGCACGCGTTCCCGATCTGCAGAGCGATCCAGCACACTCAATCCGGCCGCCGCTAAGTCGAATCGGTGTAGGTTCCGACCACGTGATTTGACTTGTTCCTCGAAGCCGCGGGCACGGGTAAGCGTTTCCTTGGACTCGTCTGCTTTGAAATAGGCCAGGTGTTCAATGCCTTGGTTTATAAGGTGGTCCGCTCCCACGCGACCAATGGCACGTTCATCCGTGAGGTCCTTGGGTAGGTTTATCTCTCGCTCCGCATCAGAGAGATCAACGATTGGCACAGCGGCGCTTTTGATCAATTTGCCAATTATCGAGCCAGGTTGCGGCGTGAGAGTAATGATGCCCTCAAACCGACTGGCAGCAGCCGGTAGCAGGGCCGGAGCGAGGTGGCCCCCATGATCAGATACGCTCGTTAACACCCACCCCGCTTGAAGGGCAAAATCGACGATGCCCCGTTCTGCATGAAGACCGTACCTTTCTCCATAGTAGAGGTCTTGTCTACGGTCGGGATAATAGAGAACTCGTTTGCGGTCCGATCTCATCTCTTGTTCCTCATAGTGATAGTCATCTGTCGGCGCCAGAACAAGAAACGTTCACCGGCACGCAATGGGCTTTTTTTGAGCCCAAATCCATCATTTGAACACCACAAATTAGGCTACTTTTATACCGCGGTCGCAGCTTCAGGGGCAAGCGGTAGACCTCGAGGTCAATTTATAAAATATGCAATCAAGGGAGTGGGGCTATGTTTATAGAGCGAGTATGTCTTCTTTGGTTAAGTCTGTGGGTGTCACAGCTTCTGGCAGACGTAGTCTCCGAGCTCTCATTATGTGATGCCCTCGTTGAGCCAGCTAAACGTCTTCAAAGTAGATGGCGATCATTGAGTCGCTCGGTCGACTGCTTGATCCCTTGAAAGCACGTTAAGCTGCAACCGAAAGCTTTTGTTTGACGCATAAAAAAGCCCGGAATTAGCCGGGCCTTTTTTATTGCTTGTAAAATTGGTGGTTAGCAGGCTTCGAATAATCCCGCTGCGCCCATGCCGCCGCCCATACACATTGACACAATGCCATATCTCTTTCCGCGACGCTTAAGTTCGCGAATGATGTGACCCGTCAAGCGTGAACCTGTCATTCCGAAGGGATGACCAATCGAAATAGAACCGCCATTGACGTTGCAAATTTCAGAATCGATTCCCAATGTGTCTCGGCTGTACAGACACTGTGATGCAAAGGCCTCATTAAGTTCAACGAGGTCGATGTCATTCATTATCAGGCCATTCACCTTAAGTAGCTTAGGTACCGCAAATACTGGCCCGATGCCCATCTCGTCTGGCTCGCAGCCTGCAACAGTCCAGCCCCTGAAGTAAGCCATGGGCTCGAGTCCGAGTTGTGCGGCGCGCTCTGCACTCATCACAAGTGTCATTGAAGCACCATCAGAAAGTTGGGAGGCATTACCGGCGGTCACTGTACCGTTCTCTTCGAAAGCCGGTGGTAACTCGGCCAGGCCTTCGTAGGTTGTTTCAGGTCGGTTACATTCGTCACCGTCACAAACACCGGTAACAATTTCTGTTTCTTTGGTTTCTTTGTTGATGATTTTCGCGTACCTGACCTTCATGGGCACAATTTCGTCCGCGAACAAACCAGCGTGCTGAGCCGCGGCTGTGCGCTTTTGGCTTTCAAGGGCAAACTCGTCTTGATACTCGCGCGTTACGTTGTAGCGTCGCGCAACGACTTCGGCAGTGTTACCCATCGCCATGAAAATGTGAGGCGACTTTTCCTCGATCGTCGGATGAGGATCAGATTTACCGGGTGTCTGACGCATTCCAGCCGAAATAGACTCAACGCCACCAGCGATAATGATCTCTGAGCAGCCACTGGCGATCTGATTGGCGGCGAAAGCAATGGAATTCAAACCTGATGAGCAGGCGCGGTTAATGGTTGAGCCTGCAGCCGTCACAGGAAGCTTCGACAAAATGACTGCCATGCGAGCAATGTTGCCATCCTGCTCGCCAATCTGATCTGCAACGCCGGCGATTACGTCTTCAACCTCTGCAGGGTCCATGCCCGGGTTTCGATCCAGCAGGGCATCAATACAATGCGCCAGCAGGTCGTCTGGCCGGGTCAGATTAAAAGAACCCCTGAAAGATTTAGCCAATCCTGTTCTCACACTATCCACTATTACTACGTCGCGCATATTCACTCCCTTTATCTGTGCCATGCGAAAAAATAGAGGGTCAACCTAACTGTTGCGTCTGGTGAAGCTACCAGTGACAAAAACTTCTACCGTTTCGTCTATTTCTTAACGTTCGGTTTCAGGGGCATAGGTTGTAGCGGGAAATAACACGGATAACGCAAACAGAGCTATGGAAAACGCCTAACCGACAGTTTTATGTGCCCCCC
>CAJYBS010000444.1 GCA_913064795.1 uncultured Gammaproteobacteria bacterium | reverse complement strand
TGATGCGGTCTCTTAGTTTCTTAATAATAAAAATAAAGGAAATGCTATGAGTTCAAACCAAATCTTAGTGATTTTATCGGTTGTTATCGCGTTAGCAGCAACGGTACTGCCCGATGTGATGCCCTATTGGGCGCTGACATTGGTGGCTATTGGGTTGATCAATGGGTTCATGAATCCGTTGGGAGACATGATGGCAAGGATGGCCTACACCGTCGCAGCGGTGGCGATTCCCACGATTGCCAATAGCTTAGATGCAATCCCTATGGTGGGTGCGCCGCTTAACCTAATGATCGACAACATTATGGTTTCGGTTGCCGGAATGGTCATCGCCAACTTCGTATTATTGATGATTGCCCAAGTGAAGGGGGCTGATTAAGCCGGCGGCATGCGGAGCAACGGCTTAGGCGGCTAGAACGTCGCTGTAGGGAATCAGCCGTTGCTCTGCGTGCTCAAGTTTTATCCGATTTAGCCCGAGATTGAGATTCCTAGAGGCGGACTCATCTTGTCTTTGCAGCATTCGCTGATCATTCAATAACGCCTAGTGCCTGACGTTCATCGATCTGATGACCCTTTGTTAGGAGCGCTATTGTAAGCAGCGCTATGGTTAGCGTGCTAATTCTCTTTGTTAAAAACGGTGGCGCTCTGTATCAGCAGGGCCATCACCCCTTGTTAGAAAGGGCTCTCATCTCATGTTAAAACTAGGGAAATGCGCTGCCGAGAACCGGCACACGGCCAAATCCTGGATGGGGGACCGGTTTACGGTCGAAACGGCAGTCATGTTGCACAGTCATGTTGAAAGTCAGCTGTCTGATTTAAAGCGGCTCGCTGCAATCATTGCTTAGCCTGGTCCGCTGGATCTTGCTGCTTTAAAGTCGGGCGCACGCTTGTTGATGAAGGCGTCAATGGCTTCTTTATGTTCCGGGCTCTCATAGCAAGCATGGAGTGCAGTAAGCTCTCTGTGCTGAATTTTTTTGAGGTCTGTTTCGGCAAGGTTTTGAGTCACGAGCGACTTGACCATCCTCAGTGCCTTCTGTGGGTTATCGCCCATTAACTCAGCAAGTTCCAGCCCGCGTTCAACAAGTTCTGCCTCTGTTTCAACGGATTCATCAATGAGGCCGATTTGCAGTGCACGGTGACTGTCGATGGTCTCTCCGGTCAGCATCAAGCGGTTGGCCTGCCCAAAGCCTGTTCGTGCTGCAATAAAATAGGAGCTTGCCAGTTCTGGCACGAGGCCCATTTTAATGAATCGGGCACTGAACTTTGCTGTTGGCCCACCGATGATGTAATCGAAAGGAAGGATCTGGGTGAGGCCAACGCCGATAGCAGCGCCATTGACCGCTGCGACCATGGGCTTTGATCCCCGGACGAGTTCGACCCAATTTCCGGGTCGTTCTGTCTCAGTCGCTTCGTTGCGATCACCCTCGGATTGGGCTTTAAAGAGATCAACAATATCAGCGCCGGCGCAGAAACCTCGACCGCTTCCGGTCAACACCATCGCCAGGACTGCCTCGTCTTGATTGCCGGCCTCGATGGCATGGTGAAGTTCTCTGCCCATTTGGTAAGTCCAAGCGTTAAGGCGCTCGGGCCGATTGAGCGTGATTAACAGGATGCCGTTGCGAAGTTCACAGAGGATGGTTTCATAGGTCATGGCGGTCTACCGACGTTATTAGGAATAGTCTGAGTGTACCGACCCCCGCGCCGGCGTGAAAGGCTAATCCCTGCCAAATAGCATGTTGGTAAATTGATCCCAGGTATCCGTTGTGACCGTGCGATGGGTTTGGTAGACCACGTGCTCATTGGGTTTGCGCGCGTCCAGTTTGATACTCCACAGAGGTGCGATTTCATTCACATTCATAGAATAGCGAACGTCCATTACAACACGGTCTGAGCCAGGTGACAGTGCGAGGTAGTCACCTGAAAACCATCGAAAGCGCTCAAAATCTTTGAGGATCTGGCTCTTCGCAGGGAGGTGCGCCTCGGCCCATTTCCGCCCAATTTTGCCAATGTAATCCCCGGGGTAGGTTGTTGTTGAGAAACCGGCTCTGACGCCATCCACAAAGAATTGTTCCTCCCATTCGTAGACTGACTTCCAAACAAGCAGTTGCGCAAATCCCGGTTTGGCTTCGAGGCGAATGGGATCATGGCCTCGCTCGGCGGCGAGCGCGAAAGCGGCCTCGGTCACCCGCTGGCGTTGCCACTCGCCAAAGCCCAGATAACATCCCATCCAGATCAGGCCAAGGAGCGCCCAGCGACCGTCCGGCTTTTTCAAAGAGAGCACCGCACAGCAGATCAGCGTGAGGGTAAACAGCGGATCGACGATTGAGATGATATCCCACGCCACTCGGGTGGTTGAAAATGGCCAGAGCAGCTGCGTGCCGTAGGTTGTGCAGGCGTCGAGCAGACCATGGGTAAGATATCCTGCGAAACAAAATCGGTAGATTGAGGCGACGCTGAGATGACGTCGAAAAAGCGGCCAGACCAATAAAGTGACGAGGGCGGCACCCACTGGGATAAAGGCGAGCGCGTGGGTAAATTGCCTGTGGTACTCTAAAAACAGTAGT
>CAJYBS010000443.1 GCA_913064795.1 uncultured Gammaproteobacteria bacterium | reverse complement strand
AAAGCCAAGCCAAAGTGCTCATCGATCACGATCATACCAACGCTTTTTCCGCCCTCCACTGTCTAAAAGTAGGGTGTGTATTGGTCGCTTCAAAAGATCCTGTTGAGCTACCGAAAGCTCAAAAAAACCAGGTTGAAGTTGAAGGCATTCGAATGGCGCACTTGAGAGACGGAGCAGCGCTGACACAATACTTGCACTGGATGGAGTCCGAAGTCGAAGCCCAGCGCTACCACGATGAAGGTTTTGTATCTGATCGACTCGAGGCTTTTAGGCGCGAACTACCCGAGCTCAAAGACCTCTCGTTTTCGACGATTTCTGCGGCAGGCAGCAATGCTGCGATGGCGCACTACAGTCATACCAATGGTGAACCCGCGCAGCTGGCACCCAACACTCTGTATTTGGTTGATTCAGGCGGCCAATATTTTGATGGCACGACGGATGTCACAAGAACCATCGCTATTGATCAACCAAGAACCGACCACTGTGAGATGTTCACCCGGGTGCTTAAAGGCCACATCGCGCTTGCACGTGCGCAATTCCCTAAAGGCGTTCAGGGTCATCAACTGGATGTCCTCGCCCGGCAATTTCTTTGGGAAATCGGAAAAGATTTTGATCACGGCACAGGACACGGCGTCGGATGTTATCTCAGCGTCCACGAAGGACCTCAGCGAATCGGTAAGACGCCATCACCAACAGCTCCTTTATTGCCGGGCATGGTGGTCTCCAATGAGCCCGGGTATTACGAGCCCAACGATTATGGAATTCGATGCGAGAATTTGATGGTGGTCGTCGCTTTAGAATCAGGCATGCTGGGATTTGAAACACTCACATTCGCCCCTTTCGACCGAAACCTGATTGATCTCTCGCTGATGTCAGAGGCGGAACTCAACTGGCTGAATGACTATCACAGCGAGGTGTTTGACAAAATTAGCCCTCGACTGCCGAGTGCGTTACAGCCATGGTTGCAAAGCGCTACGGCACCGCTTTAAGCCCTCGAGCAGGAAAAATAGCGCCGTGAGAATCAATCGTGGACAGGAGCCGATTGATGATCGCGTTTTAAAGAACAGCTTTTAAAGAACAGCTTTTGAAGAATCGCTCGTTAACGTTAGCACCATTAGTTTGTCCGATTGGCACATGAGCGCCCATCAATCCAGTTCACGAAGAAGGAACACGACCCCATGAGCATGACAAGAGCAGAGGCCCTGACGCAATTGACGGCACCTGGCCTGCCCTACGCCCTCACCCAAGGTCTCATTAATGGGCAAGCTTGCCGATATTTCGCCAACGCGCCGCTGACGCTTGGACAACTTTATGCCGAAAATATCAGTGACTTAACATTCATTGTTTTTGAAGAAGAACGTCTGACCTTCTCTGAGGTACATGATCGGGCGATGCGACTGGCCAACGCCCTTCGTACCCAATGCGGCATTGCTCATGGTGACCGCGTTGCCATCTCCATGCGGAACTATCCGGAATGGATCATTTCCTTCATGGCCGTCACGTCCATGGGCGCTGTTGCTGTCGCCATGAACGCACTGTGGCAAACCGATGAAATAGAGTACGGCCTCAAGCACAGCGGCAGCAAAGCCTTCATCGCCGACGGTGAGCGACTTCAACGCATTGCATCTATTCGAGACCAGTTAGACCTCCGGCTGATTGGCACAAGAAACGATGGTCACCCTGATCGTCAACCCGACTTTGATTTCGCAACGTTAATTTTAGAATCAGAGCGCACTGATCTTGATTGGGCGAATGTGGGCCCCGATGACTACGCTACAATTTTCTACACCTCAGGCTCAACCGGGCACCCCAAAGGTGCGGTATCCTGCCACCGCAATATCATCAGTGCGCTATTTTCCTGGGAACTCGATCTCGCAGCACGGCAACTCGAACTTGGAATCAGCGCACCGGCCGCAGCCGAGCAGCCTGCGACGTTGCTGGCGGTACCCTTGTTTCATGCCACGGGGTCCCACGCGGTCTATCTTCAATCTTACCGAGCACAGCGCAAGATTGTGGCGATGTATCGCTGGGACCCGAGTGCGGCGGTCGCACTGATCGAAGCGGAACGAGTCTCCTCATTTGTTGCTCCTGCTGCAATGACCGGTGACTTAATCGAGGCAGGCAAGCAGGCAAACGCCGATCTCAGCACCCTCTTATCCGTCGGCGGCGGCGGCGCCCCACGCGCGCCAGCGCAAGTTTCCAATATTGCAACAACATTCAAACAAGCGATGCCCAGCACAGGCTGGGGTATGACCGAAACCAATGCCATTGGCACTGGTATTGGTGGAGATGATTATCTAGCACGCCCTGCAAGCTCTGGGCGATGCTCCGCCGTACTCGATCTAAAAGTGGTTGATGAAGCAGGACACAGTTTACCGGCTGGAGAGCGCGGAGAACTAAGAATTAGGGGTGCATCCGTCATTGCAGGTTACTGGGAGCGCCCTGAAGCCAACGCGGAGGCCTTCGAAGATGGATGGCTGAAAACCGGGGACGTCGCTTATATTGATGAAGCGGGTTACGTTTTTATTGTGGACCGAATCAGAGACGTGGTTATTCGAGGCGGTGAG
>CAJYBS010000442.1 GCA_913064795.1 uncultured Gammaproteobacteria bacterium | reverse complement strand
CCTCAACATCTTTGACCGAGTGAGCAACTACCCGTTACCAGCACTGACAACCTTACTTGGCGCCACTGATTGCGGCATAAAAATGTCGGTCAATCACCAAAAAAAAACCGTGGCCGACTTTCAATTGACCGACCGAGGCTGGTTCACTGCCCGTCTGCAACCTGAGCTCCTCAAGCTCGCGAAGGTGCCCGACGCTAATCAAATCAGGGAACCTCTCCTGTTTGAAGAGAAAATCTTGTAACCTTAGCCTCTACGACCCAACTTCTCGAAATTACGACTATGTTCAACTTTTCCATTGAGCAACTCAATCGCCCGATCATTATCGGGGCCTGGGTTATTCTCGCTGGAACGGTCTTGTATCTTGTTGTTCAAAATATATTTTTCTATTTGGACTCAGACCTCGCGGGTCAGGTGAATTTATCCTCCTCGGCACCGTTGCAAGAGGCGGTGGTTACGAGCGACGGACCCAGCCTTCAGACCCGTGAGCTTTTTGGTCAGTTGGGCGCAACCGGCCCAGCCGAACCCGTCGATGCGCCAACAACTCGACTCAACCTCGAGTTACAAGGCGTTTTTCTCAATGAACTCCAAACTGCCTCGAGCGCCATTGTCGCTGAGCGAGGGAAAGACGGAAGACTTTACCAGGTCGGCGAGAAGTTGCCTGGGAACGTGACCCTACACGCCGTCAATGCAGATCACATTTTACTTCGACGCGGTACCCGGTTAGAGAAACTGCTGTTTATCTCAAAGCGGCTTAACATTCGCGCCGCCAGCACCGCCTCTAATCGAAGCAGTGGCGCGCCCAGAACAAAGCCCACGCGCATTGCGGGCAACACCCAACTAAGCTCAAGAGTCCAACCCGGTGACGGCCCAAACTCATCGGCAACCTTGGCTGAAGTAAGAGAAAGACTGCTCCGAAACCCCAGCAAACTGCTTAAAGATTACGGCTTGAGTGCTGTCTCAAAAGGGAGTCCTAAGGGCTATAACGTCGATTCTGCTCATCCAGCACTCGCAGGGACTGGACTGCAGCCGGGAGACCGGGTTGTTTCTGTCAATGGCGCGCCTCTTGGGACGGCCATGAACGATGCGCGCTTAATTGATCAAGCCCGTTCAGCGGGTCGCGTTCGAGTCGAGGTTGAACGCGGTGGACGCCGGTTTTTTCTCACGATTCCAATACCCTAAGCGAACATGATCCAGTAGAATTAAGCGCAGGCGCTCACTCATGAACTTTATGTCCGCTTTTTTACGCATCTTGCCAATTTTCGTTTTGCTGCTCGCCATTTTCCCGGCCTCGGCTGAAGACAATTGGAAAATCAATCTGAAAAATGCAGACATTCGAGAGTTTGTGACTCAGATTTCAGCGATTACAGGAAAGAGTTTTATCATCGACCCTAGGGTGAAGGGCGATGTCACCATTGTCTCAAACGTGAATATGGACGAAGACAGTGTCTATCAGCTCTTCTTAAGCGTCCTTCAAGTCCATGGCTATGCCGCTGTGCCGACAGGATCGGCGATTAAGATCGTTCAAACTGTGCTGGCAAAGCAAAACAGCAATCCCCAAGACTTTGTCAGCGATCTCGAATCCCAAGAGTTAGTCACCCGGGTGATCACGGTTTCTAACGCGCCCTCGGAGGAAATGGTCAAAGTTCTTCGACCCCTAATTCCCCAATATGGGCACATCGCGGCACTCAGCGAGCCCAATGTGCTGATCATCAGCGATCACGCTTCAAACATTAATCGATTGGTAGAAATTATTAATCGCGTTGATGTTGCAGACAGCTTGGAGGTCGCCATTGTCGATCTCAAAGAGGCTTGGGTCGAGGATGTCGTTCGCTTGCTCGAGGAGCTCGCGCCTGAACAAATTGGCAAGAGTGCAAAAGGTCCCAACCGCGTCAGCATCGTAGCCAGCGAAAGAACCAACAGCTTAGTGATAAAAGGCGAGCGATTTACTGTTGCTCGAGTTAAAGCTTTGGTCGCTCAACTCGATGTTCCGGCCAATCGCTCCGGCACCATCAAGGTTATCCGATTGGCGCATTCCGATGCGACAAAGATGGCAGAAATATTGAGCAATTTAGTCAGCAGCCAAAGCGGACAGTCCGAAGACAGCATGGTCGATGTGAGCATACAAGCTGATGAATCGATCAACGCGCTGGTGATCAGAGCCGATCCCGCCAACATGATCGATCTTATGGACATTATCGAGAGCTTGGATGTCCGGCGCTTACAAGTGCTTATTGAGGCCGCCATCGTCGAAGTTACCGCTGACTTTTCTCGTCAGCTTGGCAGTGAGTTGGCCTTGGGAGATGCCTCGAGCGGCACGACGCCCCTTGGCCTGACGGCACCAAGCGGCACGCTAGCTCAGGTCTTACAAGGCCTAGCGATGCCCTCTGGCAGCTTGTCGCCGCCAGTATCATTGGGTGAGTCTCCATTGATTGCCGGAGGACGGGTTTCCCAAACTGGAACAAGCTTTGCCTTTATCATTAAAGCGCTGGCTTCGAACAGCGATGTTAATCTGCTGTCAACGCCTAGCATTACCACGATGGACAACGAAGAAGCTAAGATCGTGGTTGGGCAGAACGTGCCCTTCAGAACGGGCTCCACAGTTACCGGAA
>CAJYBS010000441.1 GCA_913064795.1 uncultured Gammaproteobacteria bacterium | reverse complement strand
ACTCTTCTCGCTGGGAGGAATCGGTTTTTGATCTCGATGAAACCGCTCGAGACGAAAAATTCGAAGCACGATGGAGCGAGGGCGGACTTGGATTTAGCAGCAGTTTTAGCGACACGGGCAGCGACTTGAAAGCCAACCAAATTGCTGCGGAATTCGTCCGCAATAAAATACGAAGTACCGTTAAAGATCCTATTGTTGCTGAGCAACTCTGTCCCGATCAAGTGATCGGTTGCAAGCGCGTCTGCGTCGATACTGACTATTACGCGACCTTTAATCTCCCTCACGTCGAGTTAGTGAGTGTCAAAGACAATCCCATCGAGCGGATTACACCCCGGGGACTCATCACCGGAGCGCAAGAATTTGAGTTTGATATGCTGATTTTTGCCACGGGTTTTGATGCGATGACAGGCACTCTACTGAAGATCGACATTGAGGGCCGGGATGGCATAACACTCGCTGAGAAGTGGGCCGAGGGACCCAAAACCTACTTGGGCCTTTGCATACAGGGATTCCCCAATCTCTTCACCGTTTCTGGTCCAGGCAGTCCATCGGTCCTTTCCAACATGATTGTCACCATCGAGCAGCACATTAACTGGATCATGGATTGCCTCGATGCAATGGCGGAACGATCAGCAAACAGTATCGAAGCAACCATTGATGCCGAATCAAGTTGGGTTCATTCCGGCAATGAGATTGCTGCTGGAACCCTGTTCCCCACCTGTAATTCCTGGTATCTCGGCGCCAATGTCCCAGGCAAGCCCAGAATTTTTATGCCTTACGTCGGCGGATTCCCCAACTATGTGGAGGTCTGTCAGGAAGTCGCTGATAATGATTATCCTGGGTTCTCCTTTGGCTAGAACTCAGCGCACTGCGATACAGCGTCTTCCCTCTGGCTTACCCCTATGACACACGATATTTTTGATGCGCTGGTTGTTTTGGGCGGCAGTACTGCGAGACAGTCAGAGGCGCTCATCGGGATCGCCGATAGTGCAGCGCACGCATTTCGGTCCAGGTTAACGTCCAGCATCATCGCAACAGGCTGCTGTCACCATACCCTCGATATCTTTCCGGGCAGAACCGAGGCGCAGTGTCTTCGAGATCTTCTTATGGCAAGAGACGTACCAAGCGGTAATATTTTCACCGAGGAGCGTTCTGCCGACCTTCTTGGACGATGTCTATTTAGCCAGCAAGAAATACTGATTCCTTGCGCTTGGTATCACCTTTTGGTTTTATGCCCAGGCGCTGTCACCAAAGAACTCCGCAACGGTATCGAGGCCTCGTTTACCGACGACTTCTCTACTGAATAGCTTGATTCGGAGGCAGCGATCTCCGCGACCCATCGGCTTGATCTCGAGGATATTAGTCTGAGGGACTTACCAGAACGCCAACAGATCGATCTAGCAGTGCCTCGTCTTGTGACTGCCAAAGGCGCTCCCGAGGCTGGATTTAATCGTTGAAGTGCATGGACCGGGTCAGGGCCGGTCTAACTACAAATGGAACTTCCTTGACGTAAAAGTGTCCATCACTTGTGCGAACAACATTCGCGCCTCTTCTGACAACCTGCAAATGGACCCTACATCATGATTGCTCTTTTTAACCTTGTTATTTTCTCTCTTGGCATTTTGGCAGCCATCGATTCTGTAGCCGAATCTCACCATGAGCCCCATGGGGCCGTTATCGAGTTACAGCCATCTGGTGATACGCAGCCAAATCAAGAGGCCCACAAAAAAAAGTTAATGATCGCCATAGACATTGACGAAACCGGCATTGACGAAAAGGACGGGGAATCTCCTCCAAGCTCGGAGCGCGCCAGTCCAGCGGGCACACCACCCAACCCAGATGATGCGACACACATTGATATTCTCAACGATGAAGTTTTACTAGCGCACCTGCCTGATGATATCAGAGCCAAAATTCAGGAGGCGCTCAGCAGCAATACCAATACCGATGAAACGGTCCGCATTTCAGAGGTTGACGTCATTGTCAGCGATGACGGAAATCCGCATTGGGTTATACAATCTGATTCCCCCAGGTTTCACGGCTTGCATCGAGAAAAGATGCGGCGACGACCACCGACACCGCCATTAAGTCAGGAAGCTGCAGAATGCGTTTTGAAGACTCTCGCCAAGGTGACGACAGAATCTGGAACCCAGCTTCTAAGAGAGGCCTGCGCGCAAGCTTATCCCTAACGCCCATTTGGCTCCTCAGTAAGGTCTATCACGACTTTACCGGCAGACTGTCGGTCAACAATCAATTGATAGGCCTGTTGAATTTCAGAAATTGGCAGAACATAGGATACGAAGGGTTTAATCCGCCCTGTCGTCAGCCACCGCATGAGCGTGATCAGCTGCCTATTCGCTATTTTCGGATGATGTTTAAAAAGCCCTTCGACCGTAAAACCAATCACGGTCGCATCTTTCACCAACAAATGGTGGGTCTTAGCCAGTGCCGCATGCCCACTCGTAAAACCCACCACTAAAATTCGACCAAAAGGCGCTATACAACGGACTGACTCATCAAATGTATCACCACCAACGGGGTCAAAAATCACGTCCGCGCCCGACTCGATTAAATCAAGCACCTGGGACCTGAACCCTGAGTCATCGCGTAGGATGACTTCGGCACCA
>CAJYBS010000440.1 GCA_913064795.1 uncultured Gammaproteobacteria bacterium | reverse complement strand
TTCGCGGCTGATGTTGCACGGTGGGTCCCCGGAGGACGCGGTAAGCGTGGACATCGTTGACCAGATACAGGGCGCAGGTCGTCATGGCCAGAATGGTTATCGAATATTCGCCGAAGGGTGTAAGACTGTTCATGGTGAGGCCATGGCAACATAACTTGGTTTATAATATCAGTTACGGCACGGTTTCGGGGTGTTGCTTTTTGCAATAGTGAATCCTTGAACCGTGAGCTAAAGGAACAGGTCAGAGATCCTGATCAGTGTTCAGTGGACCAAAGGTGAAATACGCTATGTTTGAATCGTTAACGAGTCGAGTCAGTCGTGCGCTCAGCCAAATCGGCGGCAAGCGGACATTGTCCGAAGACAATATTGCCGAGACACTTCGGGAAGTGCGCCTCGCCTTGCTTGATGCGGATGTGGCGCTGTCAGTTGTTCAAGATTTACTGGGCCAGGTTCGTCAACGGGCCTTAGGGTCGGAGGTGAGCGCGAGTCTGTCCCCAGGGCAAACCTTCTTAAAAATTGTCAACGAGGTTTTGGTTGAAGTCATTGGAGGCGCTTCCGAGGGGCTCAATCTCAACACCCAGCCTCCGGCGATCATTTTGCTGGCTGGGCTCCAGGGTGCAGGTAAGACCACAAGCGCCGCGAAGTTGGGGGTTTGGCTTAAAGAAAAGCAGAAAAAGCGCGTGATGGTGGTCAGTGCAGATATTTACCGACCCGCGGCCATTGAGCAACTCAGAACCCTTGCAGATTCAGCATCCCTTGAGTTTTTTGAATCCAGCGTGGATCAGGCCCCGGCTCAGATCGCCAAAGATGCTTTGGCTGCCGCAAAGACGCAGTTTATGGACGTACTGATTGTCGATACTGCCGGCCGCCTGGCCATTGATGATGCGATGATGGCGGAAATTTCTAGCCTTCAAACCCAGTTGAATCCGATTGAGACCCTGTTTGTCGTAGATGCCATGACAGGTCAGGACGCGGCCAATACTGCAAAACAATTTGGCGACACCTTGCCATTGACGGGCGTGATTTTGACCAAGGCCGATGGTGATGCCCGAGGGGGTGCCGCCTTATCTGTTAGGCAGATTACGGGGCGGCCGATTAAGTTTGTTGGTCAGGGAGAAGGGATCGATGCGCTTGAGCTTTTTCATCCTGATCGGATTGCGTCTCGGATCTTAGGAATGGGCGATGTGATGTCGCTCATTGAAGAAGCCGAACAAAAGATCGACAAAAAGAAAGCGACCAAGCTCGCGAAGAAGATTCAAAAAGGACGTGGTTTTGATTTGGCTGATTTCCGGGACCAGATTCAGCAAATGAACAATATGGGCGGTTTATCGGGAATGATCGATAAGTTACCCGGTGCGGCAAATGTCGCAGAAGCCGCGAAAAGTCGAGCAGGTCAGCAGAACTTCGGGCAGATGGAGGCGATGATCAATTCCATGACACCAAAAGAACGCAGTTACCCAGATTTGATCAGCGGTTCGAGAAAGCGTCGTATTGCGATGGGCTCGGGTACCCAGATACAAGATGTTAACCGGCTGTTGAAGCAGCACAAACAAATGCAAAAAATGATGAAGAAGTTGGGCCGCAAAGGTGGCATGGCCAATATGATGAGAGGGATGGGTGGTATGCTGAACCCTGGAGGCCAGTCCTTCGGTCGATAAGCCAGCGGATCGGGAGGATGGCGAAGGTTACCATCACGTGGTACCCGTGGACAAAAGTCGGATGATTCTCAGAGGTTTTATTCCGCTTGCTATTCCCTTACAATAGGCGCCCTTCGAGCACGCTCGAGGTGTAAAAGACGCTGCGCAGGACCTGTGCAGTCCAATCAAAAGTAAGCCCCTTGGAGTCCGCGACAGGATTTGCGGTTCCAAACAGTCAAGGCAGAGGCAGCATGGTAACAATCCGATTAGCGCGTGGCGGCAGCAAGAAACGACCTTTTTATTATGTCAGTGTTGCTGATCGTCGAGAGAGCCGAAACGGCCGATTCATAGAGCGTGTGGGATTCTTCAATCCACTGGCGAACGGGGCTGATGAGAAAATGCGCCTTGATTTGGACCGCATTGATTATTGGATGCGCCAGGGCGCCAAGCCTTCAGATCGAGTGAAGTCGATTATAAAGACCTACCGAAAGTTGGTTCAAGCCGGCACTGATTCCGAAGCTGCCGCTTAAGCATACGGTGCGCTTTTGACGGACGTTAAGGACGCTTGGACACAAGTAGGGTCCATTGTCGGGGTCTACGGCGTCAAAGGCTTTATTAAAGTTTTTTCCTACACTGAGCCGCCGGCTCAAATTCTCGAATATGCCCCCTGGCAAATCCGGCAAGGACAAGCCATCGCGGTTGTTGATGTGGAAGCAAGCCGTCATCAAGAGAAGAAAATCCAAGTTAGACTCAAGGGATCTTCGGATCGCGACCAGGCGGAGGCTTGGGTAGGGGCATCGATTTGGGTACAAAAAGACCGTTTTCCTGATCTCGAGGATTCGGAATTTTATTGGCATGAGCTTATCGGACTATCTGTGGTCAATATCCAGGGCGATCGACTCGGAGAGGTAGTTCGGATGATAGAGACCGGGGCCAACGATGTGCTCGTCGTTCAGGGCACAGATCTAAGCGTTGATCATCAGGAGCGATTGAT
>CAJYBS010000439.1 GCA_913064795.1 uncultured Gammaproteobacteria bacterium | reverse complement strand
TGCCCTTGGGGATTCTGGGTTCGGGGCGCTGAGGGATAAACTTGCGGCCCGCCAAATAGTCTCCGGTCAGAGAGTGTTTATTTTTGATGAGTGCCTTGGGTGTTCCCGCATGAATAATGCCGCCCCCGAGGGTGCCTGCGCCGGGTCCAAAATCAATCACATAATCGGAGGCTCGAATTGTGTCCTCATCATGTTCCACAACGATCACCGTGTTGCCAATGTCGCGCATTTTAATCAACGTACTCAGAAGTCGTTCGTTGTCGCGCTGATGCAGTCCGATACTGGGTTCATCGAGAATGTAAATGACGCCTGAGAGTTCAGAGCCAACCTGACTGGCTAACCGTATCCGCTGGGATTCGCCCCCAGAGAGGGATGGGCCCAGGCGGCCCAGGGATAGATAGGACAAGCCAACCGCGTTTAAGAAGCCTAAACGGCCACGGATTTCTTTGAGGAGCTCAACGGCAATTTCTGCATCAGCGCCCTGTAGTTTCAGGGTTTCAAAAAACCCAAGCGCGGCGTCGATGGTCATCGCGGATACGTCGGTGAGGGTTTGGTCAGCGACTCGAACGGCTGCAGATTCCTGTCTAAGCCGGTCGCCCTGGCAGACTTCGCAGGGCGTATTGGCTAAAAATTGTGAGTACCAGCGTTTCATCCCTTCTGAGCGGGTGTTTTTGAAACGTCGCATGAGTCGGTTGAGCAGCCCCTCATAACGGGAGTTGCTCGTTCCATGCGAACCCCAATTGATGCGATATCGCTTCTCACCGGTACCAAATAAAACGGTTTTGCGCTGTTTTGCGGTCAAGGATTTCCAGGATTTGGTCATGGGGATATTGAGGTGCTCGAACATCTGCCGATGAAACAAAGCGCCAATCGAACGACTGTCTTGATCTATTCGTCCAATGGGTTTCAGCGCACCTTCTCGAATGGAGGCCCCGGTGTCTGGGATCACGAGATCCGGGTCGAAGGCGACTTGGGTACCCAGGCCGTTGCAAGACAGACACATGCCCTGGGGGCTATTGAAGGAAAACGATTGCGGGGAAAGCGCAGGAAAAGAGATACCGCAATCGCTGCAGGCCAGATGCTCTGAGAAGATTCGGTCCGCTTTCCCGATTTGGACCAGCATCGCGCCCTGGCCCAATTTGAGCGTTTGCTCCACGCTCTCAGTCAGGCGCTCTTTGATGTCGGCATTGACCACTAAACGGTCGATGATCAGCTCAACGGTGTGCTTTTTGCGTTTATCAAGCACCGTCAGCTCATCAAGGCGTTGAATCTCTCCGTTGACCCGCAGCCGAACAAAGCCCTGAGCTCTTGCGGTGTCAATGATGTCGCGATGTTCCCCTTTTCGATTGACTAAAAGGGAGGTCATGAGAATGATCCGTGTGCCTTGGGGTTGTTTCATGAGTTCGAGCACGATTTTTTCCGCAGTTTGACCTGCGACCGGCTGATGGCACTGATGGCAATGCTGTTGCCCAATGCGTGCGAACAAGACCCGCAAATAATCAGAAATTTCTGTGATGGTGCCAACCGTGGATCTGGGATTGCGGCTGGTTGTTTTTTGCTCGATTGAGATGGTGGGCGAAAGGCCCCGAATCGTGTCGTATTTGGGCTTCTCCATCTGCCCAAGAAATTGACGGGCGTAGGCCGAGAGCGATTCGACATAGCGCCTTTGGCCCTCTGCATACAGGGTATCGAAAGCCAGGGAGGATTTTCCTGAGCCGGAGACGCCGGTCAGTACAACGAGCTTCCGCTTGGGAATCTTAACTTCGATGTTTTTAAGGTTGTGCTCTCGAGCTCCTTTGATAAGGATGTGGTCGAGTTCCTCAGCGGCTGATTTCATACGGGCTTCCTAACGATACTCTGCTTTTGTACGCAACCTGGTTGAATAAGAGCTGCCAATGAGCCGGTGGGTCTGATTGGATCGTGTTGCGCTCGATGATCAGATCTTCTGGCTTACCTCTGGAAAGGCGGAGACCCATGGTTTGCAGCGGTGGCTGGCTCGAACCCAGGAGGAGTCTATCGTGTCCAGTAAGCTCCGTCACGCGAATCCAAAATCCTTGGCGGACAGGAGCCTGGCCCTCGGCCTATTGTCTGTGCCAAGGTGTAATCTCGTTCTGTTCGTCGATGATTCGAAGCGTCTCTGCTGAGCCCCATGGGTTTGAGGGAGGTCAACGCATTGCGGGTCTGATCCTGCTCGTTGCCTGTCTATAGAGGGCGCCTCGAAGTCTCTCCTTGAAGACATCCGCCGAAGTCGTTTGTTGTAGGCTTTCGTCATCCAATTTAACAAGGGATTTGATCCCCGATTTTGAATCAGGCAAGCAATTCTGGCTAAGACAGGTAAAATAAGGTGTCTGAATCAGGAACAAGACCTATGCCCCCATCAGAAACAGTCACTGCTTGTTTAATCATCATTGGTAATGAAATTCTTTCTGGCCGTACCCAAGACACCAATCTCGCCCACTTGAGTGTGGTCTTAAATGAGCTCGGAGTTCGAATGACAGAGGCTCGGGTGATCCCTGATGTCGAACAAACCATTGTTGATACGGTCAATCATTGCCGCGCTCAGTTTGATTATGTCTTCACAACCGGCGGGCGCGGTCCAACCCATGCTGACACCACAGCGGATAGCCTTGCC
>CAJYBS010000438.1 GCA_913064795.1 uncultured Gammaproteobacteria bacterium | reverse complement strand
CGCGCGAGGGCCCATAGACCATAATGCCTCGCCCATGAGGCTCACCCGCTTCAAACGACCCCGTATATTGATCGCCGTTGACATACGTCATAACACCATCGCCATGCGGTTTATGCGCTAAAATTGGACCCTCGTATTTGTTTCCTGATGCGTCCCGGTAGCTAACTGGACCATTCAAACGATCGCGCACCCAGAAGCCCTGATAGAAATCTCCCGCACTAAGATGGTAGGTGCCGCGTCCTATTCGCTTGCCATCATCGAAAAACCCTTCAAATCGATCACCATTGTTGTATCTGAGCAACCCTTTGCCCGAGGGTTTTCCATCGACGACGTTTCCCTCGAATAGACGGCCCTGATCAAGCTCAACGACACTGACGCAGTCTTCATTCTCAGAGGGGTCACAAGGGATGACTAAATCAGGATCGACGCTTTCTTGCTCAGAATCATCCGATCCACTAACCGGCGAGACAATCAAAGTAAAGGAGACTAGGAATGCAAACGCAAGGCAGCCTGTGGGAAAACGCAAACGCCAAAGGACGAGATTCAGGAGCTGGCGGCTTAAGACCATGGAGGTCTCCTCTTAATATGAAATACTTAGTTACATCCAGTATGATTCTAAAACGAATCAAGACATTGTCCAGCCTCAAGGAGTGTCTCTTGCCCAGCGTCATCCCAATCCTGCGTAGCTTTGACGAAACCTTAGCGAGAAGTTTTTACGTCACGTTCTTGGGCGGTCGAGAGACCTTCTCCCACCGATTCGACGATGACGCGCCACTCTATCTCGGTATTGAAATCGAATCTGCCGAACTCCACCTTTCCGAGCATTTTGGAGATGCCACCCCGGGCAGTGCTGTCCGCATTGGCTTGGATGATTTGACTGGTTTTCACCGGGCGCTCAGCGCTCGCCCTTACCGATTTGCTCGGCCGGCCATTGAAAATCAGCCTTGGGGAGACCAGCTTTCGATCAACGATCCTTTTGGCAATCGGCTGATCTTTTTTCAAACCGCTCAAAACACCGAGGCGGAGACCTAAGTTTTAATCCCTGGTCGCGGTCAATCACAGATTTTTTAAAAATCGTTCAAGCGCAAGATTGGTCTCAGCCGGCGCCTCTTGCTGCACCCAATGCCCGGCCCCCTCAATCAAGGTCGACTCAAAGAAATCGTCACAATTCGCACCCGGATCATTGTAGAGGTCCATGCCTGGGATAAAACTCCGCACCGCGTCTCGGCTGCCACCGATGAAGCAACTGGGTTGAGAGAGGCTCCTACCGTTGAGCTCGGGTAACAAAACCGCATCGAAGGGCACCGCCCGGTAACGGTGAATGGGCCCAACAAAACCTGCTTTTTCAAAAGCGTCGATATAGACCGCAAAATCATCCATTGTCATCCAATCAGGAAAAGGCTCAGGATCAATGAGACCGTCCAGCAAGCCGGCATCCTGGGGTTTGGCTTTTATCCACTCATTCAGCGGTGCCTCCCCGGACAATGCGAAATAAATTTTGCGAAGCGCTAGGCCAACATCTTCACTGAGCTCCGCTTCGACCGCACCCGGTTTTTGAAAATAGGTCTGATAAAAAAACCGGCCCTGGTAAGCAAGACCCCAGAGATCGAGCATTGAGCTATCGGATGGCGGCGAGAAAGGAACGGATAAGCCTGCGACCGCCGAAAACAACTCAGGAAACCGCAACGCGGCGGTGTAGACCTGGGGCGCACCCCAATCATGGCCGAACAATATCGCGGGTCGAGGTGACAACGCTCTGGCCACCGCAGCGATATCGTCACTGAGGGCTTGGAGCGTGTAATCCTCAATCCCAACAGGATGACTGCTGTTGCCGTAGCCCCGCACACTCATTGCAGCAACCTGGTAGCCCTTTGGCGCAAAATGCGACATTTGATGTCGCCAGGAATACCAGGACTCAGGCCAACCATGAACGCACAGTATCAACGGGCCCTCTCCCTCGGTCTTGACCTCAATGGTGTATTTCCCGCTCTTGATCTCGAGTGTTTTCATCCGCGACTCCGTGATTATTTCAGCCCGAACACGGGCCAACGATGTGTCATAACGCTGCCCGGATCATACAGCGGCAATAGGCCTATCGGCCACTGACCCTTGTCCAGTAATTACCGGGCAAGGCCCTAGACGCATAGCGGCTTGACCGCGCAGGATTCGCCTGGTCGCGACTATCGCCGCTGCTTGTCCTGAGCCCGTCACTCCATCGCAAATGTCCTACCCTCGGTTATGGCCCTGAGACCAACGCCCGGTGAGAATGTGTGTTATTCAATGGCGCGTATTGAACTCGCTCCGCTTGAGCGCCTCTTCAAATAACCCTGCAAATCAATCGTGCTTGCACCCCCAGACCTTGTCTTTTGCACTCAGCCTGGTCACAAACCAGGCTCCTCTAGAGCAAACCGCCGCTCCAAAATTACCGTAGACTCTAGAACTAATAACAATAAAGGCTTCCTCATGTGGAAATTATTCCTTCTGCTTCTGCTGCTTCCTGGACCCGCCGTGGCCATTGAAAAACCTGACTACGAGGTGATCAGCTCCGAGGACGGCATCGAGATCAGACGCTACCCGCCGGCGACATTGGCGCAGACCCGGGTATCCGGGGACTTTAAACAGGTTGGCAGCGAT
>CAJYBS010000437.1 GCA_913064795.1 uncultured Gammaproteobacteria bacterium | reverse complement strand
CCGGGATTGGGTCTTGGTCTGATGGGTTTCGTCTTCTTTGGGGCCGTCGGCATCCCTTCATGTACGCGGCTGCAGCGCCGTTTGCGATTTGCTTTTATTTTCTGTTTGCACCACCGACTGGCCTCAGCGAAACAGAAGTCTTTGTTTGGTTGGTAGTATTCTCTGTTTTGACCCGCACCACGCAATCGGTTTATTCGATTCCCCACACTTCCTTGACCGCGGAATTATCCACAGATTACCAAGAGCGGACATTGCTATCTTCCTTGCGATCGATCTTGCAGTCTGTCGGGATGCTGATGGTTTTTTTGATTGGGCTACAGATTTTCTTCGGCGCCACCCCAGAGTACCCAAACGGCCAACTCAATCCTGCGGCTTATCCAAAATTTGCTTTGATGTTTGGTTTGATCATTTTCGTTGGGGTGGTCCTGACGGCCTACGGAACGCATAGTCATATTCCTCATTTGCCCCAGGGCAGTGCCGTCCGGCAGCGATTCAGCCTTGGACAAGTGGTTCGTGAAGCCGCCCGAGCCTTTGATCTTCGATCGTTTCGGTCGGTGGTGCTGACTGCGGTGCTTTTTGGAATGACGATGGGAATGGTATCGGCCTTATCCATTTATCTGGGTACGCTCTACTTTCAGTTTAGCCTTGAGCTGATTGGGCTAAGTTTTCCGGCTTCGGTCTTTGGGAGTTTTGTCGGCGCGGGTCTAGCCACACCTCTGGGTCGTTACTTTAAAGAAAAGAAGACGTTGCTGATGGGTGGGCTCATTTGGTATGCGTTCTGGAATACGTTACCGATTATTTTGAGCTTGCTGGGATTGTTTCCGAAACCAGGCGCGCCGTCGCTGTTTTATCTGGTGATGACTTCTAATGCTATTTGCAGCATGGGAATTGGTGTTTTAACGGTCATGATCGGATCGATGATTTCGGATATCACGGATCAACACGAGGAGAAACATGGTGATCGCAGCGAAGGGATTTACTTTGCCGCATCCTCGTTTGCGTCTAAGGCGATCGGCGGTTTTGGAATCGTCATCTCAGGGGTGGTGGTTGATGTCGCTGGCATACAGCGCAGCGCAACCGTTGAGACCATTAATCCCGAATCACTCCAGACACTGGCCTTAGCGATGGGCCCTGGCGTGCTCGTGATGATCGGGGTTACGGTGCTTGCAGCCAGTTTCTATGATCTCTCCGAAGCTGAGCATTCAAGGATTCGTCGTGTGATTGCGGGCCGAACCTGACCGGAACTTTATATCCTGAAGGAGAGCTTGATCAGACCAAGGTCAACGTCTCGTGACTTCCTTAAGCGGTTAGTTCGCCCCCCGCCGTTGCCGAAGAATTTTTAGGTCTATCATCCAGCGTTGGCCATCGCCGGATTGGGTTTGTCGCTGGGGTCTCGGTGATGCCCCTTACAATGAATGAGCATTGCGACAGCCGCATTAAGATCAGGTAATATTAGGGCACGTTTATACCCTGTGGAGCTATGCTATGGCTGAAGCCTTTATGGCCTACCCTGAACTTCGAAATCCCTTTAAAGCCGGCGCAGTGAATGCTGAAAGCAGCGCGACGGTCTTGTACCAAGGCAGAACGATTAAGCTTGACAGCACTGGCGAGGGCGAGGGACTGCTCATTGATCCAGGCGACCTTCAATCAATTAACGGATTTGAAATTAAGCCCGAGGGGGTCTGCTACGGAGATCTCTGTATACCTTTAGATGCTGCGCTGATGGTTGAGCAAGCTGGACGGAAGTGGTTCAGCCTCACGGCCTTGGCAGCGCTGCTGGAGCAGCCCTTTGTGGCGGATCTGGAGGCGGGGGTCTGGAGCTTTGCTGAGATTCCTGCAAAACGCGAAAATATGATGGTCAGCGCGATGGCGCCCGAACTTGAACTGACCGACCGTGAGGGCCAAGTCGTTCGAATGGCGGATCTTAAAGGTAAGAAAGCGCTGATTGTGACCTGGTCCTCTTGGTGAGGCTGCTTTCTTGACGTGCCCGTGTGGCAACGTATCTATGAAGACATCAATGATCCCAATTTCGTGCTGATTTGTGTTGCTGAAGATGTCGGCGGCGAGGCGGTTGCCGGTCCGATCTTTGATGCGGCCAAACCGACCTATATCCAAGTCATCGATGAGAATCATCTAGTGAGCAGTGCATTTAATTTTGTGAATGTGCCCTCGGCTGCATGGATAGATGAAGACGGCCGAATTGTTCGCATTGATGAAGGGACTTACTCGATGATTCATACCTTTGGTGAGGGCGAAGAAGCGATTGCTTTTGGTAACGATGTTTACGAGCCTGCGCTTAAAGATTGGGTCCTCAAGGGTGCAGACAGCCGGCACGTGCAACCTGCAGAGACTGTCGCGGGCCATATTCGTCAGCACTCTGCTGACCAGCAAAAGGCTGACGCTGCGTTTCGCCTGGGTAACCTATTTCGACGTCATGGCCAGAACGAAAAAGCTGATTATTATTGGCAAATGGCCAGAGACTTAAACCCAGACAGCGTGAATTTTATTCGTCAAAACCTAACTCTGACTGAAGAGGGTTCGGCTGGGGATCAGTTTAGGGCAATGATGGGTGAGTACGTCAGTAGCGGCAGAGACTATTACCGGCCGTTGGATATCAAAAGCGATTAATGCGATGGTGG
>CAJYBS010000436.1 GCA_913064795.1 uncultured Gammaproteobacteria bacterium | reverse complement strand
GTTTTCATTTTTGTTGTCTGGGGGAAAGATAACGGCCGAGAAGGTAAGGTAGGCCTCGAAAAAGCGTTTGAGTCCTCGTCAATGATACGGGATGCCTTCTTGCAGCACAGTATGGATCTTTTTAATGCAGGCTACGCAGAGGACAACCTGCGCACAAAAATGGAGACCTTTGTCAGCAATCAGTTTGAGCAGGCAAAGAAAACAGTCGAGATTCTAACAACCATGGGATCTTTTGCACCGGCCTTCGGCATGATCGGAACCCTCATTGGGCTGGTGGGCATGTTAAGTCAACTCGACGAATTGGGAAGCAAGATAGGTAATCCAATGGCGGTTGCGCTGATCACCACCTTCTACGGTGCAGTGGCGCAACAACTCATCTTTAAGCCCGCCGCACAAAGAACAGAAGCAAAAAACAGAATGATGCTGACGCGAAACCTGATGATGACCGAAGCTTTCCTTCTGCTCGTCAGCAACAAAGGCTCCATGGAAATCCAGGACCATCTCAACAGTTTTTTAAGAAAAACAACTGACCGCAGAAAATCTTCTCGCGTCGAGAATAGTATCGATTGAGCACTCAGCCATGAAACTATTAAATTTTGGTGACGGCGACCCTTTGAGCACAGATGATAGCGGCTTCTATACCAGCTTTGCTGACATGATGACCTTGCTCATGGTGTTCTTTGTTCTTATGTTTTCCGTCTCCAAACCGGATGAATCAAAATTTGATCAAGTCGCCAAGAGCGTGAGCCAAGCCTTTAATCAAGAGGTTGCGCAAGAAATCATCGATGAGATCAATCGCCTCGAAGTCCTCGAAAAAAGCCTAAACGCGACCATCGAGGCAGTTCAACTCAGCGATCAAATTACCACTGAAGTCACTCCCGATGGGCTAAAGCTAGAGCTGGCAAGTAGTGCTTTGTTTGCAGCGGGTTCCGCTGAAATTCGGCAATCAATGAAAGCAACTCTCAAACGGCTGAGCGGTGCAATCCTCACGTTGCCTTCCGAGGAATATATGATGCGAATCGAGGGCCATACCGATGATGTCCCCATCAGTACTGCTCGGTTCCCATCCAACTGGGAGCTGGCCTCAGCACGGGCGCTCAATGTTTTGCATTTGTTTGAAGCCAACGGGTTCCCGAGCGATCAGCTTGCTGCGACCTCGTATGCCGACACCCAGCCCAAACTTCCAAACCGGAGTGCAACGGGCGAGGCCCTCGCCGAAAACCAGGCTAAGAACCGGCGCGTACTCGTCTATATCAAGCCGCGAACCTGAATTTCGAGTCTTAGTTTGGCCTAGCCAAGGACTCAGTGCTTAGTCTGCCCTTTAAAAGTTGAGGTATTCAGATCGTCGAGGCCAAGGCAATCTCGACTCTCCGCGATGATGACTGCAGCGACTGCTCAAGGCAGGCTTTTTACCAGTTTAATCAGAGCGCTAAGGCCCAATATCGTGCTCCCCAAGATTCGGGGCTGGACGATTGGGTTGCACTTCGAAATCTAACTTGCCGTCGACCTCAAAGGGCGATCGGACTTCACGAATTTTACCTAATCTCGCATCTTCATAGGTGTTAAACATGCTTGCAGCACTGAGGTGAGGATCGGTGAGCAGGTCAGTCAGCGAACTCACCGTTGAATGCGGAATATCCGCAGCAACCAGCAAACGCTGCCACTCATCGGTAGTCCTTAACATCGCAAGCGCCGCTAACTTTTTGTACAAAACATCAATATTCTGGCTCCGCAAAACAGGATCAACCACCCGCTCCGATGTCGCCCAATCAGGCTCACCGCAAAGTTCAAAAAACCGGATCCAGTGCTTCGTACTGTAAGGCAGAATTGCAAGGTAGCCGTCGAGGGTTTGATACGGCTTGCGGTTTTCCGACATTAGCCGGTCGTAGCCCAGGCCGCCCTCTTCCGGTATCAGCGTATGTCCGGACAGATGCTCGGACAGAATGAACGATGTCATGGTCTCGAGCATCGGGACCTCGATACACACTCCTTTTCCGGTCTTGCCCTTTTGAATCAAGCCGGCCTGAATCGCCAAGGCTAAGTGCAGGCCAACCACTTTATCGCAGGCAATGGTTTTCACAAATTGCGGCGCGCCCGACGCATCAGCATTCAGCGCCGCCAAACCAGAGCGCGCCTGAATGATGTCATCGTAAGCGGGTAGATCCTTATCCGCTCCCCGGTTACCAAATCCGGGCGAGTAGCAATAAACCAATGACGGGTTCGATTGAACCAATGTCTCATAGCTTGCGCCTAGACGCTCGGCAGAACTCGAGCGCATGTTGTGCACAAAAACATCCGCGCCTGCGACCCATTGTCCCAAGCTCGCTTGGCCTGCTTCAGATTTTAAGTCCAAAACGACAGAACGTTTATTGCGGTTAAAGTTCATAAACCCGGTCCCAATGTCCGCCAATCGTCCGGGTCGCACCGCTCTGAAGACATCTCCTTGCTGCGCTTCTATCTTGATCACTTCGGCGCCAAAGTCAGCGAGAAGCTGCGTGGCGTAGGGCCCAAGCACGATGGTTGTCAGGTCAATAATTCTAATGCCCGCAAGCAGATTAAACATAGAAGTCCCTTAGTGGTGCGATAGCCTGGATTTACCCCGTAAAATCGGCGAGAAGCAGCGCTGACAGCCGGGTAAGGCCC
>CAJYBS010000435.1 GCA_913064795.1 uncultured Gammaproteobacteria bacterium | reverse complement strand
CCTCGAGGCGGAACGATCATTGACTGGGGTGATTACTGCACGGGGCCGAGGGCCTATGACCTTGCCTATTTTCTCGCAACGAGTCTGGCATCAATGCCGTCATCTCAGCACCCTGAAAACCTTGACGAGTGGGTTTTAAGGGCGCTCACCCACTACGAAGCCGCATCGAGCAATCTAAGAGACACTCAGAGCGGTCAGGCTGGGTCATCAAGCCTAGACCTCGTGGCCTCAATGGCACGCTGGCTGCCTCTAGCGGCCTGGACCCCCCTGACACTCTTGGCTAAAACAGATTTGTCGATCTCAGGTCGGAACTACTGGCGAGCAGTCCTTGCCGCATGTCACCGCCTATTCGATGTTTTAGCCCATCTGAACAACTAAGCCTCCAGCACTAAAGCGTTCCAGATTGCTTTAGGTGGCGCTCAACAATGTCGTAAGCATTTTGTATTTCTTTGAAACGCGCTTCAGCGGCCTCCAATAGTTCAGGCGGCAAGCCATCGGCCTGAACTCGATCGGGATGATGCTTCATCGCGAGCCGGCGATAAGCCCGCTTGACCTCGGACATCGATGCATCTGGCGCACAACCTAACGTCTTAAAGTGCACCTCGAGCGGTACGTCCCCGCTACCGCTATGCTTAAGTTTCAGACGCGCATAATCGCTTTGGCAGCCAAACAAGGCCGCAGCCTCGCTCAACAGTCGATCCTCTTCAGGGTGAAGCTCTCCATCTGCAAACGCCAGCAACGTTAAAAGTTCCAACAACATCACTAGCATTTGGGGTTGCCGACGAAAGGCACTATGGAACTGCTGGGCATAGTCCATAAACTCAGCGGGCGCATCTTTAGCCTGATTGAAGATGTCGACAGCCAGCGAGCGGGCCTTGGCATCCAGGCGCAGGTTATCCCGCATGACTTGTTCCACGAGGGCAATTTCAGATTCAGAGACTCGGCCATCCGCTTTTGATAATTGGCCGAGCATCGCAAAGGTTGCTGTGAAGAAAACACTTTGTTTTTGTTCGACCTGACCCAAAGCCGAGCCGCCGGCCTGGCCCATCCGATTGGCTAAGACAACCCCTAGGACCGCACCAATTGGCCCCCCCAACATAAACCCAACGCCGCCCCCTAGAAGGGTGCCCATCCAGCTCATCGTTGTGAATCCGGTTTTTTACACGAGGGTGCGTTCATACCACTTCTCCACCAATGAGCGTCAACAACTGGACGGTTTTTTCTTCCATCAAATCCGGCAGCCCTCGACTCTCAACATTCAAGCGAATCACCGGTTCGGTGTTAGACATCCGCAAGTTAAAGCGCCAATCTGTAAAATCGAGACTCAATCCATCCGTTCTATCTATCACAGCGTCTGGGGTTTTAAATTGATGCTCAATGGCTTGAATCACTGACTCTGGATTTTCAACCCGACGATTAATCTCTCCACTCGCAGGAAAAGCGCGCATTCGCGCATCGACCAATTGCGCGAGGGTCTGATTTTTCTCACTCATTAGCCGCGTAATCAAAAGCCAAGGCACCATACCACTGTCGCAATAAGCAAAGTCACGAAAGTAATGATGTGCACTCATCTCACCGCCATACACCGCGTCTTGGGAACGCATGGTTTCTTTCATGAAGGCATGCCCAGTCTTGCTCATCACCGCTCGAGCGCCCATTGCCTCAGCAACGTCGATGGTATTCCACGTTAACCGGGGATCATGAACAATCGTAGAGTTGGGTTCGGCTTCAATAAAGGCTTGGGCCAATAGCCCAACCATATAGTAACCCTCGATAAATCGCCCCGTGTGATCGAAGAAAAAACATCGATCAAAGTCGCCATCCCAAGCGATGCCTAGATCAGCGCCCGTTGAGGTAATGGCATCGACTGTGGGCGTTCTGTTCTCGATCAACATCGGGTTGGGCACCCCGTTCGGGAAGTTTCCATCGGCACCAAAGTGCACTTTCACGAACTCAAAGGGTAAATCAGGTTCCAGCTGGTCAATGACGGCCCCTGCCCCTCCGTTGCCAGGATTGACTACAATCTTTAGCGGCTTAAGGCGCTCGATGGGATCGACGTAACGCAACAACCGATCTCGATAGGCTTGGCGGTGATCGAGTGTTTGAAGTTGCCCGGTTCGCGAAGACTCGTCAAAATTTTGCGTCTCGATCAAATCCCTGATGGCGAATAAGCCCGTATCACCACTGATGGGTTTTGACTCGGCTTTAACCAACTTCATCCCATTGTAATCTTTTGGATTATGGCTAGCCGTGACCATTATGCCGCCGTCCATTTTAAAATGTTCGGTGGCAAAGTAGATCTCTTCGGTGCCGCATTCTCCAATGTGAAAAACATCGACGCCGGATGAGCGTAACCCTTCAATCAACGCGTCGGTGAGCGCTTGGCTCGTCAGACGGATATCATGCCCTACCACCACTTTGGTAGGCTGCAACCAGGTTGCGTAGGCTTTTCCCAAGTCGCGTGCCAAATTAGGATTCAGCTGGTCAGGAATTCGGCCACGGATGTCGTAGGCTTTAAAACAGGAGAGGTCCATAGGATGCGCCGTCATCAATTGAAGCGCCCTAGTTTACACCAAAGGGCTGGAGCGAGCTGCTCCCCTTGCACCCAAGTTATTCGAAAGGGACTGCTACTTGGCATCCTGATCGTGCTG
>CAJYBS010000434.1 GCA_913064795.1 uncultured Gammaproteobacteria bacterium | reverse complement strand
CCTCGAATACATTCGGAGCAAAAATAATGTCCTCGGGGGCAAAGCCAACCGTGTTGACGAGCAGGTCGTAACTCCGCTGGCAGATTTGTTGCTTACGAGCGAGGTTGTCGGCTTGGCCTGTCTCATCAAAAGCCATCACTACCACCGCGGCGCCGTATTTCTTGCATAAACGCGCCTGGGCCATAAACTCCGCTTCACCGGCTTTAAGGCTGATCGAATTAACGATGCTTTTGCCTTGAATGCAGCGCAAGCCGGATTCGATAATTTCCCATTTGGATGAGTCCACCATAATCGGGACCCTGCTGATGTCCGGTTCGGAGGCAATCAGGTGTAGAAAACGCACCATCGCAGCTTCGGAGTCAAGCATCCCTTCATCCATATTAATATCGATGATCTGGGCGCCATTATTGACCTGGTCTTGGGCGACCTGCAGCGCTGACTCAAAGTCCTCTTCCCGAATCAGCCGGGCGAATTTGGCAGAGCCCGTGACATTGGTTCTCTCACCGACATTAACGAACAGTGAATCTGAATCAATTCTAAAAGGTTCTAACCCGGATAAAAGCATGCTCTCGGAGGCGGGTTTAGGTACCCGGGGGGAATGAGACTTCGCCAATTCAGAGAAAGCGGCGATGTGCTCGGTGGTCGTCCCGCAGCATCCGCCAATGATATTAATCAATCCATCATCTAAGTAGCTTTGAATGGATGCGACCATCGCCTCGACGGTTTCATCGTATTCACCAAACTCGTTGGGCAAGCCTCGGTTGGGATAGGCGCTAACAAAACAATCAGCGAATTGACCGATGTCACGGATGTGGGCTCGAAGCTCATCGGCCCCGAGTGCACAATTGAAACCTACGCTGACTGGATCAGCATGGCGTATAGAGGCCCAAAAGGCTTCCGACGTTTGACCCGATAGAAGGCGTCCGCTGGCATCTGTGATTGTGCCCGAAATCATGATGGGCATTTCATAACCCGTGGTTTCAAAATGTGACAGTGCAGCAAAGATTGCAGCCTTGGCATTGAGCACATCAAAAATGGTCTCGATCAAAAGAATATCTGCCCCCGCATCTGCTAGCGCTCGAATCGCGAGGCCATAGTCTTGTACCAGCGCCTCAAAATCGATATTGCGAAAACCCGGATCGTTGACATCAGGTGATAAACTGGCGGATCGGGTAGTGGGTCCAATGGCCCCGGCAACGTAACACTTTCTATCGGGTTGGCTGCGATGTAACTTTTCTATGGCGCGTTGGGCGACCTTGACGGACTCATAATTGAGCTCATAGACCAGATCCTCGGTACCAAAATCTGACTGGGAAACGATGTTGGCGGTAAACGTATTCGTCTCAATGATATCGGCGCCTGCGATCAAATAATCAAGGTGGATCTTCTCGATAATTTCGGGTCGCGTTAGCGTCAGGAGTTCATTGTTACCTTTCAGGTCGATCGAGTGATCAAGAAAACGATCCCCCCTAAAGTCTGACTCGTTCAGGTCCAAGGCCTGAATGGCGGTCCCCATGGCACCATCCATCACTAGGATGTGTTGAGAAAGGTGTTTTTTTAAGGACTGAACGCTTGTCATGTGGGTCACGAGATTTCGCTATCTGGGGTTGGGATCTATGATATCAAAGCCTGAGGATGAACCATTTGAAGATGCTTCGGGTCCGACTTGAAGAAGGCTCATAGTTAGGGGCGGGGTCTGCGGACTATTTTGCGGGATTTGGTCTTCGGTCTGGCCAAGGATCCGGTATCTCTGTTCACGAATCTTGTCTTCGCTAGCGTGGGACCGACTAAGCCAGTATCATAGTAGGCGTCTAATCGACATAAAAAATCGTAGATAAGTCGGGTTAGGCAAAAACCGCAAGCACTGCAACAAAAAAAATGGTGAAAGACTTATGGTAGAGATAACAGAGTCGGCTCAGGCTTACCTGGCGGGTTTGCTTTCAAAGCAAGACAGCGACGACGTCGGCGTGCGAATTTTTATCACTGAACCAGGGACGCCCATGGCAGAGACATGCATTGCTTATTGCCGCCCAGGCGAAGCTCAGGAAGACGACTTGCGTGTCGAATACCAAGCATTTTCCGCGTTTATCGATGCCCGTAGCGAGGCATTCTTAGAAGATGCGATGGTCGATTATGCAGAGGATCGCATGGGTGGGCAGTTAACCATTAAAGCTCCGAATGCGAAGGTACCGAATGTGTCCCCGGACAGCCCATTGGAAGACCAAATTAACTATGTGCTCCACAGTCAGGTTAATCCGAGCCTCGCAAGTCATGGAGGCATGGTCAGCCTTGTCGAGATTGTAGAGGAATCAGTCGCAGTGCTTCAATTTGGCGGTGGCTGTCAGGGTTGCGGCATGGTGGATGTCACGCTCAAAAATGGGGTCGAAAAAACACTGCTGGATGCGTTGCCGGCATTGTCTGAAGTTCGTGACGTTACCGATCATTCAGTGACAGAAAACGCTTATTATTGAAGAATATTCTGGAGTCGCCGCGCGAGGGATCACCAAGTCGAACCCGATTACAAATCTCAAGGCCTTGAAGAGCCAAGGGGATAATGGCCTAGAGTGCCTGCAGTACAGTGCAAGCTCACTCGGGGTATGAGGTGGGCGATCCAAGGTTCGATTATAAGGGCGCAGGCAGACATCCAGTAGAGTGATA
>CAJYBS010000433.1 GCA_913064795.1 uncultured Gammaproteobacteria bacterium | reverse complement strand
TTAAGCGAAACTAAAACTACTCAAACGCGTTATGATTTGCCTGAAAAAATAGTCCGTGGCAGCGCGCAGCGCCCCGGACGTTTAAAGGTGATAAAACGAGCCGAAGTAGGCACCCAAAAGGGTGTAAATCTCAGCACCACTGATCAAAAAAAACACGCATCCAAATTGGCACTACTGACCATGCTAAAACGCCCCCGATTGAACGCCTCTCCAAAAACCTCCCGGGTTCCGGAAAACCTTGCAGTGGATATGCTCGGGAACTGGTTACGTCAAGAAGAGAGCAATCTCGGTCAGGTGATTGAAGGGGCCGAGGCCAGAATCGTATATTTTGATTCCACCCAACCGGCGAAGACAGAGTTTGTATTTCTGAATATTCACGGTTTTTCAGCTTGCCGGCAAGAGACTGCGCCCGTCGCCGAAGCCCTAGCCGATCACCTTCGGGCTAACCTGGTCGAGCTGCGCTTGGCGGGTCATGGGCTCAATCAGGACGCAATGACAGCGACGGCTGAGGACTGGTTGCAAAGCGTCACCGACGGCTTTGACCTGGCATCTCGCTTGGGGAGAAAAACAATTTTGATTGGCACATCAACCGGCGCGCCCCTGGCCTGTTGGGCGGATCGAGTCCTAGGCCCCGTCTATGGCCAGCCGCTTGCGCATTTATTGATGTCGCCCAACTTTAAAATCAACACGCCATTTGATTTTATCTTGACCTTGCCCCTGGCAGAGTACTTTGTGCCACTCATCTTGGGTCGAACCCGCAGTTGGACACCCGAAAACGACCTCGCCGCAAAGTTTTGGACCTCTTCTTATGACATTCAAGCCGTGATCGAGATGCAGAAAGTCGTTGATTGGTTCAGGCGCCAACCCGAATCCACCTGGAAGACACCGATGGCCATGATGGTAATGGATAATGACCCAACGATTTCTTCAAAGGCCGCGAAAGCAGTTTTTAAAAAGTGGGGTTCATCGGACAAACAGCACCTGCCTATCAAGGAGGATCCAAGCGCAATCAGTCATGTTTTTGCTGGCGCAATCGCTGGGCCCCATCGAACGGAGTCGACGATTAAAAGTTTCAACGCGTTTTTAACCAACGTCATTGCCACATTAACCTAACGCTTTTCTAACCGAGGAACCCTCACATCATGCCCAAACCATCCAATTCGCTGCTCAGATGTGCATTGTTGTTAATCTGCCGGTCTGCAGCGCTAAAGCATATCACTTACCTTGCCGCTGGCCTGCTGATCGCATCCTGTGAACAACCGAACATCGAAGATCGAAGTCCCCTTGACTATCCAAAGACCCGAACGACAGACCATGTCGATACTTACTTTGACAAAACCGTTGCGGACCCTTATCGATGGCTAGAAGACGATCGAAGTGAAGAAACCGGGCAATGGGTATCTCATCAAAATGCAGTCACCCAGAGCCACCTGAAAAACATTAGCTATCGCGCCGATCTTAAAGCGCAACTCACCGATCTCTGGCAGCACCCGCGGATATCCGCGCCAGCGAAAGAAGGTCAATATTTTTACTATTTTGAGAATACCGGCCTACAAAATCACTCTGTTTTAATGCGGCGCCTAGACAACCAAGCTGCCGAAGTGTTTATCGACCCCAACAGCTTCAGTCCAGACGGTACGATTTCACTTGGACAGGTCGCGTTCTCCGAATCCGCAAAATGGACGGCTTATGCACGATCTGAATCTGGCAGCGACTGGCGCAGCATTTACCTGATTGAGACTGAAACACGACGCGAAATTGAGCCGCCACTGCGCAACATCAAATTCTCAGGCATTACTTGGCAAGGTGACACGGGATTTTTTTATTCGAGTTATCAAGAACCTGACGGCAGCTTATTGAGCGCCCAAGTTGACCAACACCGATTGTATTTTCACCGCCTAGGAACGCCGCAAAGCGAGGACGTTCTGGTATTTGGTGGAAATGCGGAAGAAAAATACCGATACGTTGGCGCCGATCTGACAGAAAATCAGCGTTTTCTTTCAATCCAAGCGGCCCAAACCACGGCCGGCAATCTGCTCAGAATCAAGGACCTCAGCCAGCTCGACTCAGACTTCATCGAAGTCGACAGCAACCCCGAGTCGGATACCTATGTGGTCGGGAGCGATGGCGATCGAGTACTGGTTTACACCAATGATCAAGCTCCCAACGGCCGACTGGTGGCCATTGACCTGAGCACGCCAGACCCGGCTCAGTGGAGCGATGTCATTGCCGAGCGAGAGATGCCGCTGCGGGTCTCAACGGGTGGGGGATACCTATTTGCGCACTATCTGTTGGACGCGCGATCTCGACTCTATCAACACAATTATCAAGGGAACCTGATTCGAGAACTTCCCTTGCCGGAAGTCGGGTCCGCAAGTCGCCCCAGCGGAAAATTCGAAGACAAGGTCCTTTACTATAGCTTCAGCAATTACAAAACACCCCGTTCAATTTACGCGTTCGATCCAGAATCCGGCGTCTCTCGTCTCTATTTTAAGCCTGAAATTCGCTTTAACCCTGCTGAATTTGAGACGCATCAAGTATTTTTCTCCAGCCGAGATGGAACCCGCATTCCAATGACGATTACCCACAAGCGCGGGCTCTACCGTAACGGCAAAAACCCGACATTGCTCTATGGCTATGGCGGAGTACATCTCAGCCTCAC
>CAJYBS010000432.1 GCA_913064795.1 uncultured Gammaproteobacteria bacterium | reverse complement strand
GTAGCGTAAAGTCCATAATGACGACCACCATGAGACCGATCGCCAGGGTCCAGAGCGTCTCGATCGCATAATTGGGCACCACTCGGTCATAGACGTTCATTGTAAAAAGCGGCAATGCCAGCGCGAAGACATTGATAAAGAAAGCCGCAATCAGGACATCTCTGTAGACCGGCATATTGCTTCGAACGGCCGACCAGAACCAATGCTCCTCAGGCGCCAACGCCTTCTTCGGTGCACGCTCATCGAACTGAAACTTGGGCCGACAGACGATGGCCATGCCGTTACTAAAATCCGCCAGCGCAGCCGCCTCAACCTCGACCGTTGTCTCTGGCAAATCAGGATAGATCACCCGAGCCTGGCTGCCATCTTTGTTCCATCCCATGAGCACACACGCTTCAGAATCACTGCCAAGAATCACGGCTGCCAGCAGCCCGGCAGCAGGACGTTGGCTGCCGTTGGAAACCAGGTTGCTCGTCAGGCCCACCCGCTGGGCGGCTCTTGAAAACAGCCGCGGCGTCAGCGCACCCTCATCGAGCGGCAGGCCACTGACCAGCGCCTCAACCGTGGTCGAATTGCCGTGATGCCGACTCAGCAGAATGAGACATTGCACCAACGGATCATTTACGGGTTCATTCATCGGTCATTTCCATCCAACTCAATCGACTACAGCTTTGCCCGAGGAGCGGCTTATCGTGAAAACATATCATTTTGATCAGTCTAACATAACCAAAGTGAATCCTTTCAGCTCTCCCAGCTCGAAACTAAACCTCTACCAATATCTCGCCATAAGGTCATAAAATCAACAATTTATGGATACTAGCGTATCTCTGGTCTAAATAAAATCACGGTACTCAATCAAAGTTTCGGACCATCTAGCGCTACGCTCAGTGCAAGACCGACCCGCGGGACTGGCACAGCTCTGCAACAAAACGGTAGGATTACTGAACGGACAACCAGACTCAGCTGCTCAAGGAGGCATTGATGGCTCTGAAAACAACGCGGCATCGCGGCCCTAACCACGAACTCAGTCCGATGGCCTGCCCCATCACCGTCTCTGATGTTGATCTTTTTGGTTCGGGCGCTCAGGAGCATTGGTATGAAGCCTATCCCTTGCTCCACGACGCAGCGCCCGTGGTTCGATTAAAAGGCGAAGGCGCCACTCCCGATACCGACGGTTTTATCCTCACCAAACACGAAGACATCGCTAAGGTCGTCAAAGATCCAGAGCGCTTCCCGCCCAGACTGCATCAAGCGATCGAGCAGATCAAAGCCGCTGAGCAGGCCGGGAAAACACTGCCTGAAATCAATGCAATGATGGCCTCTATGGTTACGTTACGGCCGGATCACGCGCTCTACCGCGCTCATCGCCAAGAACTGACTGATCCTTGGGTGGGACCCGGGGCGGCACGCCATACGGAGATGATCAAAGATTGTGTGCACCGGTTAATCGATCGTTTTATAGACCAGGATGAAATCGACTTTATTGAAGCCTTTGCACGTCCTCTACCCCAGATGGTGATGGCCAATATGCTCGGTTTCCCAGAGGCCGATATCCCGCAACTCGCCGAATGGGGCACCGCTCAAGTCGCAGCATTTGTTGAGGGTAAAGGCCATCGTAATCTACTGACAGAGGCTCAAACCCGAGCGCAATTTAAAAAACTCGATGCCTTCAAACGGTATGTTCAAGACCACGTCGCGGCCCGGCGAGCCGAACCCCGTGATGACATGATCAGTTGGCTTACCCAGGTGCACTATGAAGCGCTCGACCGCCCTTTGACCGACCTTGAGGTCAATGGTGTGGTTTACGCAATGATTATCGGCGGGCTTGAGACCACTCAATACGCTCTTGAAGAGCAGGCGCAACTGCTCTGCGAGCATCCCGCCCTTTGGCAGACGCTGATCGATCAACCCCAAAAGGTTCGAGCCTTTGTCGAGGAAGCCATGCGGCTAAGATCACCAACACAGGGGCTGAGCACCCGTCTGACAGCTCAGGATGAGGTCTTCCAGGGGGTATCTATTCTCAAGGGATCGCTACTTCACCTTCGCTTTGGCGCGGCCAATGTTGATCCAGACGAATGGACATGTCCTTTTGATCTCGACCTCAATCGACGGGCAGCGACACGGCATCTGGTCTTCTCTGCTGGCCCGAGGGTCTGTCCCGGCGCTGGCATCTCTAGACTTGAGCAGAATTTGGCTTGGGAAATTTTGCTGAAACGACTCCCCGGCCTCGCCTACGCCCCGGGCAACACCTTCGAGCACCAACCCGGAATTATGTTGGGGACCTTGACCCTTAAGCTGCGCATTGGCAATGCGCCCTAATCGAACTCGCATTCTCTCGAGCCAGCAGCCCATCCAAAGCGGGTGTAAGCACCGGTGAAGTCGCCCCTTAAATCCCTGAGGCTTGCTACGAGGCCTCTGAGGCTTGTTTGAAAGATCGCTTTAAAAGGCTCGTATCAGAAGCTTGTTTGAAAGACTTGCAACAGGGACTTCCCATAAATAGGTGTCGCGGAGGCGATTCGATATCGCTCAGAACAGCAACCGAACCGAAACAGGCTCAATGACCGACCAGGATTGCCCTAGAGCAACGATATTAGTCCCACCGAGCCCAAACAAGCGCTGATGCATCTGCCCTCACCCTTTTTGCAATTCAATGCACAAAGAAGGGCT
>CAJYBS010000431.1 GCA_913064795.1 uncultured Gammaproteobacteria bacterium | reverse complement strand
TTTTTTCTCTAATCCAGTCTTCATCAACAGCTTTGATGATCTCGCAAAGACCGGACGCACATTGCATATTCTGGGTCTACTCTCCCCAGGGGGTGTCCACAGCCATGAAGACCATCTCAACGCCGTTATATCCTTGGCGGCCGCTCGGGGCGTCAAAGCCATAGAGATTCATGGGTTTCTTGATGGCCGTGACGTCCCACCTAAATCTGCGACCGCATCGATCACCAAAGTCGAGGCACACTGTAGGGATCTCGGAATTGGCCGGATTGCGACCCTGGTTGGTCGGTATTTTGCGATGGATCGAGATCAACGTTGGGAGCGAATCAAAAAAGCGTTTGACCTGATTCATCGAGGCCAAGCCGACCACCGATTTGAAACGGCTCACGCCGGATTAGAAGCAGCCTATCAGCGTGGCGAAACAGATGAATTCCTAGCGCCCACGGTCATTGGATCCGATCAGACCGCTGGCCAAGTTCGGCAAGGCGACCAAATCATTTTCATCAATTTTCGCTCAGACCGAGCCAGAGCAATCTCTGAGGCTTTTACTCAGGAAAACTTCGATAAATTTGAACGACCCCAGCGACCCGCACTCTCGCGCTTCATCACTTTTACCCAAGATTCCGATACCCTCAGCGTCCCTTGCGCGTTTCCCCCAGAAGAGATCCAAAACGGGCTGGGGGAACACCTCGCACATCTGGGCCTCAGCCAGCTGCGTATCGCCGAGACCGAGAAGTATGCCCATGTCACCTTCTTTTTTTCATGTGGGCGGGAAACACCCTACCCATTGGAAGATCGCATCCTGATCCCATCCCCCGATGTTGCAACCTATGATCTTGCGCCGGCTATGAGCGCTCATGCCGTGGCGGATCATCTTTGCAATGCTATTCGCTCAGGGGATTATGCTTTTATCGTTTGTAATTTTGCCAATGGCGACATGGTTGGCCATACCGGCAACCTAAATGCCGCTATTCAAGCGGTTGAAACATTAGATGCTTGCTTAAAAAAGGTGGCGGACGCGGCCAAAGATTCAGGCGGCCAGCTACTCATTACAGCCGATCACGGTAACTGTGAGCAGATGTCAGACCCTAGGACCGGCCAGCCCCACACCGCGCACACCAGCGAAGAAGTCCCTATTATCTATATCGGCCCAAAGGAGGTTGAGTTTAAAGAGGGCGGTGTACTGAGTGATGTCGCACCGACGATCCTTGCTCTCATGGACCTCCCTCAACCCCGAGATATGCTCGGGCAATCTTTGATCACCCTCCCTGAACGAAGGCCATCTTGAAGCTTTTGAGGGTCTGGCCAATGATCAGCTGGCACTCTATTGGCAGACAGTGGTTGATCGCAGTCTTCCTGTTTGGTGGCGCCCTATCCTCTACAGCAACCCAGGCGGAACGCGACGAGGCAGCCCTTGAGGCTGAGTTGAGCGAACTCAAAGCCGTCCTTCAGCGTGTCGCCGTTGAACAGAATCTCCTGCGCAATGAACGTGATGACAAAACTCAGTCAATTAAGGATCTCGATCAAGACATCGCGAACATTCTGAAAGAGCGGCGAGCCGCCGAGCGCAGCGCCCGTCAAGCTCAAACGCAAATCAACATGCTGACCGATCATCAGAAAACGTTAAGCAAGCGCCGGGATATCCAAAAAGAGCATATCCGGGAACACATCATAGCGGCGAGTCGACTCGGAGAGACCGGGCTTTTAAAGGTGCTACTGAATCAGGAAGACCCCAACCAATTGTCTCGAATTTCTGAATACTACCGGTATCTGTCAAAAGCACGCATCGCGCAAATCTCCGAGTTTGAACAGACCTTGGCGGAACTCGCTCAAAATGAGCTCAATCTCATCGAGGAATCAAGTGCCCTCGAACAAGCCGCCAACGAAATTGCATCAACCTCTGAAACACTCACGCAGAGACGGTCTGAGCTCTCCGATGTACGGCGCGCACTTGATGCTCAGTACGCTACCTCAAAAGCCCGAACCAATGCCCTCGAGCGCGATGCGCTCAATCTACAGACATTGCTCGAGCAGATTAGGCGAAATCTCATCGAATTCCCGAGCACCCTTGATTTTCAATCCATCGAAAGCCGAAAGGGTGAACTACCCCTGCCCTTGGCTGGCACGATTCGTCATCGCTTTGGCGACCGACGCTTCCAAAACAAAGTGCGCTGGGATGGCCTTGTGATCGACGCGGCTTCAGGGACCAAAGTGACCGCGGTGCATTATGGTCGGGTTGTCTTTGCGGATTGGCTTCGCGGATTTGGTCTGATGGTGATTCTTCGTCATAGTGACGGATTCATGAGTCTCTATGGTCATAATCAGGTAATCTATCTAGAAGTGGGTGATTGGGTCCTGGCAGGCCAGACCATTGCAGAAGTTGGTCAAAGCGGCGGCCAAGCTTCGCCCAGCACCTACTTCGAGATTCGAGACCAGGGTCAGCCTGTGGACCCACTCATTTGGTGTAATACAAAGGCATTGCCAGGCCGTAAGGGATAGTGACCAGTCACTTCTTGTCTGCCTAAAGGATTGAACGATGAACCAGCGATTGATTGTGATGCTGCTACTACTTGCAGCCAGTGGCCTGGCGGTCAGCGAAACCGATATTTCAGAGCCCCCTTCTGTTGCAGCCCCGCTGACCGAAACAGAGCCGTCAGCCAACAAAGAGCCGTCAGCCAACAAAGAGCC
>CAJYBS010000430.1 GCA_913064795.1 uncultured Gammaproteobacteria bacterium | reverse complement strand
AGGTAGTTCGGATGATGGAGACCGGGGCCAACGGTGTGCTCGTCGTTCAGGGCACAGATCTAAGCGTTGATCATCAGGAGCGATTGATCCCTTATGTTGATGACCACATTGTTCGGCATGTCGATCTAAAGGCCCGTGAAATGGTTGTGGATTGGCAAAAGGATTTCGGATGAAGATAGGGGTGATCGCACTGATTCCTGAAATGCTCTCCGCCGTTAAAGATTTTGGCGTTGTGGGCAGAGCCTTTGAGCGAGGGCTGGTCGAACTCACAGAAGTTAACCCTAGAGACTTTGCGTTTGATCGTCACAGTACGGTTGATGATCGACCTTATGGCGGTGGTCCCGGAATGGTGCTCAAAGCTGAGCCTGTCATCGCTGCTGTAGATCATGCCAAGGACTTGCTCGGGGGAGATGCAGTTGTCGTTCACTTTTCGCCCCGGGGGGTACCGCTTGATCAGGCCCGGCTGGCCCGTTGGATTGCCGAGGGTAAGCCTCTGATTTTTTTAGCCAGCCGTTACGAAGGGTTGGATCAGCGGGCGATTGATCTGCGTGTTGACGAGGAAGTTTGCGTGGGCGACTTTGTGGTCAGCGGCGGCGAACTGCCAGTGATGATGGCCCTCGATGCATTAATTAGGCTGTTACCCGGGGTGCTTGGAGACGAAAGTTCGAAAAATGATGAGTCTTTTGTTGACGGATTGCTTGAATACCCTCAGTATACGCGTCCTGAAACCGTCATGAACCGTAGGGTGCCAGAGGTGTTGGTCAGCGGAGACCATCAAAAGATCGCGGTTTGGCGGCAAGAACAGGCGACTTGGGTGACGGAGAGAAGACGACCAGACTTGTCGGTCGAAGGGAAGAAAACAGGGATAGAAATGCCCCGCGGCGAAGAAGACGCGAGGGATCCAAAGAGTAGGAAAAGTCATGAGTAAGAACAAGATTATTCAGCAGATCGAAGAAGCTCAACTGAAAGCAGATGTGCCCGAGTTTGGTCCTGGCGATACCTTGGTGGTTCAGGTGAGGGTTGCTGAGGGTAACCGTCAGCGTCTTCAGGCCTTTGAGGGTGTCGTGATCGGTAAGCGAAATCGAGGGTTGAACTCAGCATTTACCCTGCGAAAGATGTCCCACGGGGTCGGCGTGGAACGAACGTTTCAGACGCATAGCCCGTTGATCGACAGTATTACCGTGAAGCGTCGAGGCGATGTGCGGCAGGCGAAGCTTTACTATTTACGTGAGCGAAGCGGTCGGTCAGCAAGAATCAAAGAAAAGCTCAAGTAGAACGCCGAACAGACCCACACTCTGTGGTTCTGGGCGCAAAATATCACGCAGTTCGTTAAGCCAAGCCTGGTACACACCTGTTTGAGGGTGGGTCATTGCAGCAGCTGCGGCCCCATGCCTCAATGCAAGCGCAACACCAAAGAAATTTATCTCGAACGTACGGGTCCCCGATGCACGGGTTCCCAATGCGCGGCTTCCAATGCACGGGCTTCCTATCGACGCTAGAAAATGCAGCGGGGCTCGAGCATCGGCATTCAGGGATTTCCCTGATTACGTGTTACGCGGTTTGATGAGCTAAAAATTAACTGCGATAAATTTTGGTTTAGCGGGGCGCCACCACTGCCATGCCTTGAGTCTTGGGAGCCTTAGGGGTCTTAGATCGAGCGTGAACGCCTGATGCGCCGCGCTTGATGGATCAGACCACCCTTTGCCGCCGCTCATCGGGGAAGCGCCATTCCACCTTGAAAGGCCAAGACCCCTCGTTGCTGCGGGCGGCTCTAAAAGCGCTGATCCAGTACGGTGGTAGATTGATTCTGTGACTGCGACCCTGTGACTTTCAATTCGGTTGGCTTTGCTCGATGTTCCTACAGGATGGAAAGTGCTACATTCGATGGAGTCGTTCATTACGGTCTTGATTGACCCATCTTACAGGCGTGTCTTTATGCAGGAGTCTCCCTCGCTTCCCTCAGCGTCATCGAATTCGAGTCTTAAGAACTACGGGTTTTTAGGCCTTCTGACTTTGCTGAATGTTATGAACTTTGTCGATCGGCAATTGTTGGCCAGTTTCTCCAATGACATTGTGCCGGATCTAGGTTTGACCAATACGCAGTTTGGGCTTCTGACTGGCTTGATTTTTTTAACCTTCTACTCCGTGGCAGGGCTCTTTATGGGGACCCTGGCGGATCGGATGAACAGAACTCGGTTGATCGCTTTTGGTGTTGGATTTTGGAGTATTCTGACAGCGGCTTCGGGTGCGGCGAGGGGCTTTGTATCGTTGGCTGTGCCGAGAATGCTCATTGGGGTGGGTGAATCTATTTTAACGCCCTCGGCAATGTCCCTTCTTTCCGACCGTTTCCCGGCACATCGGCTTGGCTTTGCGTCTGGGTTTTACTACATGGGTGTCCCAATTGGGGTGGGGGTCAGTCTTTTAGTGGTGGGCTACTTGGGACCGATGATCGGTTGGCGGAACTGTTTTTATCTCCTTGGCGGCATCGGTATCGTACTTGCCCTGGTCATGTTGTTCTTCAAAGACCCAAGGGTTGTTGCAGATCAATCCTCGAAAACTCAAGAGCGGCAGCATGGGTTTTTGGACTTGCTTGGCATTCTGTTTAAAGCCCTGAAGGCGTCGCCGGCCTTAGTAATGACCATTGCTGGTGGGGTTGCGTTTCATTTTATCTTAGGCGCAGCCACGTTTGATCAG
>CAJYBS010000429.1 GCA_913064795.1 uncultured Gammaproteobacteria bacterium | reverse complement strand
ATTCACAAAAGAGCTCATGACCTTAGCTCCAGGAGCCAAAACCTATATTCGAGGCCCTCACGGCCAAGCCGTGACTCCGGGGCCGGATCAAACCGTAATCGCCGTCGCCGGAGGCACTGGGCTTGCAGCAGTCTATCAAATCGCGCGCGATTTTCCGGGGGCAGAGATATTCACAGGGGCTAGGACAGCTGAACGGCTTTACTACCTCGATGAATGCCATAAAATCGCAAACGTACACGTGGCGACCGACGATGGCACCGCCGGATTCGAGGGGCGAGTGACCGAAGATCTCGCGCAGTACCTCGCAAACCTTGATCCAGCAGCCCTAAAAAATCTTGTCTTTTATAACTGTGGACCGGAACCGATGGTCCACGCTGCGATCGACGTCCAACGTCGATTTGTCACAGATGATCAGATCTTCAGCGCCATCGACTATCTCACAAAATGTGGTGTTGGCATTTGCGGCGCCTGCGCTGCACCCGATGGCCAGCGGATTTGTGTCGATGGCCCGTTTTTGAGTGCCGCATCACTTTAAAATGGCGCGACCCTGAGTGCGACGACAGTTTCTCGGGGTCCACATCTTTGGGTGAGAATTTGGCCGGTACTGGCTTGACCCTCGCGCCGCCAGCCTCAAGCGCCGCCATGACCGATCTTGAACCACCCCTCACGACGCGCTCAAAGCGCAACTTTCTCGCCGTCCTTGCAGCATTCCCCACGTTTCCGCTGATTGGAGTCTTATTTGCAGAGCTTGGGGTCGGCCTTCGAATGCCCCTGCCTCAGCCATAACCCTATCCTCAATCCAACATTGTCATGGTATGCTCAAACCGCTTGAACCCAAGGTCTTAATTATGTCCCAAACGCAGCCATCCCCTATCGATCCCGCAGAAAAAGCAGCGCTTCAGAAAAAATATTTAGCGGAGCGAGATAAACGACTCCGGGCCGATGGCAACGCGCAGTATATTCAGATCACGAATCAATTCGAGCATTATCTGGAGGATCCCTACACCCCGGTTCAATCCCGAGAGCCGCTCAAGGACCATGTCACCTTTTCTTTTGTTGGCGGAGGCTTCGCCGGCCTCGTCACCGGCGCCCGGCTCAAGGAGCTGGGTATCGAAGACGTTCGAATTATTGAAAAAGGTGGCGATTTTGGCGGCACCTGGTATTGGAATCGTTACCCCGGCGCACAATGTGATACGGCCTCGTTTGTTTACATGCCGCTCCTCGAAGAAACCGGCCACATGCCGACCGAGAAGTACGCCCATGCACCCGAAATTCTTGCTCACTGCCAAAACATCGGGAATCAATTTAACTTGTACGACCAAGCGCTTTTTCACACGGTTGTCACTGACCTGAGATGGCTCGATGAGCAACGCGTTTGGCAGATCAAAACCAACCGCGGGGATTGTTTTACCAGCCAATTCATCGGCCTCGGCACAGGCCCGCTGCACGTCCCAAAATTACCGGGCATTCCTGGCATCGAAAGCTTTAAAGGACACACTTTCCACACCAGCCGATGGGACTACAACTATACCGGGGGCAATCCAGAGGGCGGCCTGATGACGGGTCTGCAGGACAAACGGGTCGGCATTATTGGCACCGGCGCCACCAGCGTGCAGTGCGTTCCGCATTTGGCCAAGGCCTGCCAATCCCTCGCCGTCTTCCAAAGGACACCATCATCTGTTGATATCCGGGATAATCAACCCACCGATCCGCAGTGGTTTGAGGAGATCGCAACCGAGGGCTGGCAGCAACGATGGCTTGAAAACTTTACCGCCAACCAAACCGGCGGAATGGCCAAGGAAGATCTTGTAAAAGATGGTTGGACCGATTTATCCAGACGCATCCGGGAGCGAATTGGATCCTTGCCTCAAGATGAACGGACACCAAAGAATATGATGTTGGCCTGGGAGGATTCGGATTTCGAAAAAATGAACGAAATCAGAGCTCGAGTTGATGCCATTGTGAACGATCCAAAGACAGCTGACGGACTCAAAGCCTGGTACCGTCAGCTATGTAAGCGACCCTGCTTTCATGATGAGTATCTCGATAGCTACAATCAACCCGGCGTCGAACTCGTCCATACCGATGGTCAAGGCGTCTCGGAGATCACCGAAACCGGCGTTGTTGCCAATGGCAAAGAATACCCTCTCGACTGTCTCATTTATGCCTCTGGGTTTGAGGTAGGTACCGAATACAAGCGCCGTGCTGGGTTTGACTTGACGGGAAGAGGCGGCCTGAAACTGTCTGATCACTGGCAAGGGGGTATGCGCACGAAGCATGGCACCCATGCCCACGGATTTCCGAATGCGTTTATCGTTCAACCCACTCAAGGGGCAAATCTTATCTCGAATGTGCCGCACAACCTGACAGAGTCCGGCCAGACCATTGCCTGTATCGTCAAACATGCCATCGAGGGTGGCTACCGCGAGGTCGAAGTAACCGAAGAAGCCGAAACAGCCTGGCTTGAACTGTTACTCTCAGGTCCTGGGCGAATGCTTGGCGCGCAGGACTGCACGCCGGGTTATTACAATAATGAAGGCCAAGCTCCAGGACCAGGGGCTGAGTATCACGTGGGTTATCCCCATGGTGCATCTGCTTACTTCGACTACCTGAGGGAATGGCGTTCAAGCGGAGCCTTTGACGGTTTAGCCTTTAAGACTTAATGGTGCTTACGACTGAATAAGGTTTACGATTGAATAAGGTTTACGGTTGAATAGCGTT
>CAJYBS010000428.1 GCA_913064795.1 uncultured Gammaproteobacteria bacterium | reverse complement strand
TGGCTTCGATTTTGAGCTCGCTCCCTTCGATATTCAAGGCTCTATCGCACATGCGACCATGCTGGGCCGATGCAACATTATTCCTCAGGATACAGCAGACGCCATTGTTGATGGCTTAACGATCATTCAGGCGGAAATCGCCGCTGGGGATTTCGAATGGTCTGTGGGTCTGGAAGATGTTCACATGAACATCGAAGCCGCCCTGACCGAAAAAATCGGCGATCTCGGAAAAGCCCTGCACACGGGACGCTCGAGGAACGACCAGGTGGCAACCGACGTCAGACTTTACTTAAGACATCACATTGATCTGATTCTTGCGCAAATTAGAACCCTGCAACAGGGACTACTGGACCTCGCCGAAGCGCATACCGACACTATTATGCCGGGGTTTACCCACCTTCAAGTTGCACAACCGGTTGTTTTTGCGCATCACCTCATGGCGTGGTTTGCCATGCTGGGCCGGGATGCCCAGCGGCTCGTCGATTGTCGTCGCAGGGTCAATGTTTTGCCCCTTGGTTCGGCCGCGCTCGCAGGCACCAGCTTTCCGATCGACCGTGAATTGGTGGCCACGCTTTTATCCTTCGATGAGGTTTCCGAAAACTCTCTCGATGCCGTCAGTGATCGCGACTTTGCCATTGAGTTCACCAGCGCGGCCAGTTTACTGATGATGCATTTGTCCAGATGGTCTGAAGAACTAATCCTCTGGGCATCTCCTCAATATGGGTTTATCGAATTGCCCGACCGATTCTGTACGGGTTCATCAATCATGCCGCAGAAAAAAAACCCGGATGTCCCAGAACTCGTCCGTGGCAAATCTGCACGGGTTTTTGGCAGCCTGATCACATTGTTGACGCTGATGAAGAGCCAGCCGCTGGCCTATAATAAAGATAACCAAGAAGACAAAGAACCGCTCATCGACAGCATCAAGACTGTCTCTGACTGCCTGCGTGCCTTTGGCGACATGCTGCCAAACGTGATCCCTCAACCAGAAGCAATGCGCACCGCTGCGGCCCGTGGCTTCGCGACGGCAACAGATTTAGCGGACTACCTCGTTCGCAAAGGGACCCCTTTTAGAGACGCCCATCATGTTGTGGGGCAGCTGGTCGCGACTGCGGCAGAGCAAAACGTCGATCTCTCGGAGCTCCCTCTGGAGACCTTACAGCGTGCAAGCGAGCGCATTACTGAAGACGTGTATGAGGTTCTAACCCTGGAGGGTTCCGTCGCCGCACGAGCTCACTATGGCGGTACAGCGCCCAAGACCGTTCGTGCAGCCATCGCTCACGCCAAGCACCAACTTGAAATATCCGACTGACTGGTGAGTGCCAGGCAGGCTCCGTTGCGCTCATGAAGCCGACTAAAGGCCATCCTCAGGATTAAAAACATCGAACTTAAGGCCTGCCTGTTCGCCTAAGATGCGATTGAGCAATGCTGAAAAACGTTCTCCGGTGACTGCACAAGACCAGTGATCGGTATGCCACTTCAAATGAAACCCGCCAGACTTAGCCGCCACCCAGATTTCCTGTTGCACGGGTTGTCGACTGATCACCATCTGAGACTGATCCGAGAAGGTCAATGTGAGCTGGCCATTTGCACCATCGACATCAATATCTTCTTCTAGGTCGTCGAAGCGATCCTCGATGAGCATCAAAAGCGTGTCCACATGACTGTTGTACCACCGCTCGTCTGAATTTGTGCTCAAATCCTTGCTCCCTATCATCCTTGGAACCCAGTATACTCAAGGTTTCTCCTGGATGGTCAGATATGCGCGCTTTAGTTATCATCCTCTGCCTCTTATTGACAGGCTGTGGTCAAAAAGGACCCCTCTATCCGCCAGAGTCCCCAGCTCGTTTAAGTGAGTTCAGTGCGTGAGCGATTTCAAATATCGCCATGACGTTTTGCACTGCGAGGGCCTGCCCCTCGATCAGTTGGCCAAGACGTTTGGAACGCCAACTTACATCTATTCTGGTAGTGCCATTGATTCAGCTTTTTTGACCTTTCAAGACGCATTCGCGGCCACCGAGCCTTTGATCTGTTTCGCAGTCAAAGCCAATTCCAACTTATCCGTGCTCCAGCGTCTCGCTCGACTAGGCTCAGGCTTTGATATTGTTTCTGGCGGCGAATTAGAACGGGTTCTCCGGGCCGGAGGTGACCCTTCAAAAATCGTTTTTTCGGGTGTGGGAAAAACCGAAACCGAAATTCGTGCAGCGCTTACCGCCCAAATACATTGCTTTAATGTCGAGTCTGCCGAGGAGCTGGATCATATCAATGCGGTGGCCAAAAAAATGGGCGAGCAAGCCCCGATTTCCCTTCGTGTGAATCCAGACGTTAATCCGGAAACCCATCCCTATATCGCAACCGGGTTAAAAGAATCTAAATTTGGAATCCCTATCGAGCAAGCACTCAGCCTCTATCAGAAAGCCAAGGCACTCACCGGGATTAACATCAAGGGTATCGATTGTCACATTGGCTCGCAGATCACTCAGCTTGAGCCCTATGAGGCGGCCATGGAGGCCCTGTTTGACCTCGTCGATCAACTGCTGGAGAACGGCATCGAACTCAGCCACATCGACCTTGGAGGCGGAATGAGCGTGTGTTACCTCGATGAACCGCCGTTTCCGATGTCAGCGCTGGCCGACTCCATCGCCCGCAAGCTTCACGGTCGTAACCTTAAGTTAATCCTTGAGCCTGGCCGCTATATCGTTGCGGATGCTGGGATTCTCCTCGCCGAGGTG
>CAJYBS010000427.1 GCA_913064795.1 uncultured Gammaproteobacteria bacterium | reverse complement strand
CCGCGCCAACCGATGCGTCATTTGACCCATGTCGACCTCTGCACGAACGACAAATCCATCGTCATCTTTCTTAATCAGCTGTTTTGAATGTGTGGTTCGGAATGAACGCCCGCGGGCGAGTAGATAGATCGCTTCGAGCATAGCGGTCTTTCCCGCGCCGTTCTCGCCAACCAGCAGGTTGATCCCTGGTGACAAATCAATATCGGCGTGGGATATGTTACGAAAACCCAGAACCTCTAGGTGGGTAAGGTGCAAAGGTGTGCCCGATCAAAGCCTCATAGGCATAACCACATAGACCGCGTTATTGTCATCCATCGCCTCAAGCAGCGCTGAGCTGTTAGCATCGCTGACGCTCATTTGCACTTGATCACTATCGATCACCGATAACACGTCCAGCAAGTAGCTCACATTGAAGCCGATCTCCAACTGATCACCACTAAACTGCACAGGCACTGTTTCTTCGGCCTCTTCTTGTTCCGGGTTATTCGCTTGAATCATCAATGAATCTGGGCTGATGGCCAGCCGCACGCCACGGTACTTCTCATTTGATAGTATTGAGGCGCGCTGAAAACCCTGCTTTAACGTGTCGCGGTCACCGCTTAATACGTGGGAAGCATCCTTGGGCACCACTTTTTCGTAATCCGGAAACTGCCCATCCACCAGTTTTGTCGTTAACGTAACCCCGCCCTTGGTTACCTTGAGATGGTTGCTGCCCAACTGCAATGATAGGTTTTCATCCTCTTCGTCTAGCAGCCGACCCATTTCCACCACGGCCTTACGCGGCACAATTGCCTGCTTGATGACGCCGCTCTGTGCATTGGTCTCACAGGTCTGGCTGGCCATAGCTAAACGATGGCCATCGGTAGCCACCGCACGCAACTTGTTATCACCAACCTCTAGCAGCATGCCATTGAGAAAAACCCGCACATCCTGCTGCGCCATGGCGAAGCTTACTTGATCAATGAGCTTACCGATTTGGTGTTGGCCGAGGTTGACCACCACATCGGAATCTCCGCTCTCCACTTTCGGGAAGTCTGCCGCGGGCAACGTTGCCAGGGTGAATCGACTGCGGCCGCTGCGAATAGTGGCTCGCTCTCCCTCTACGACCACCGAAACATCAGCACCATCTGGTAGTGCCCTCCATATGTCCGCTAGCTTTCTGGCTGGGATGGTTACTTCTCCTGGCTGCTCTATGGGCACAGCACAGCGAGCTATCATTTCCACTTCGAGGTCCGTTCCAGTAAGCGACAGTCCCTGGGCGTCAGCTTGAATCAGTAGGTTGGCCAAAACAGGGAGTGTCTGGCGCCGCTCGACAACACCGGTCACCAATTGCAACGGCTTCAGCAGCGCTTCTCTCGGAATTGTAAATTTCATGATGCGTATCCCTTCATCGGGGTGTGTTTTTGCAGCGCGCGGGCAGCACTTCAGCCATTCAGTAATCGCGACAGATTTCTATAATCTTCTGATATGTCCGCGCTAGATGCTCGCAATTCTGCGACTTTTCGGCATGCATGCAACACTGTTGTATGGTCGCGACCACCAAAGGCGTCACCAATTTCGGGCAGCGAGTGATTGGTCAGTTCTTTCGCAATCGCCATGGCAAGCTGTCGTGGCCGCGCAATGGTTCGGCTACGACGCTTGGATAAAAGATCGCTGACCTTAATGTTGTAATACTCGGCCGTGGTTTTTTGTATGTTGTGTATGGAGATCTGACGATCTTGAATCGCAAACAAGTCTCTTAAGGCGCGCCTTACCTGGTCGATAGTAATGCGCCTACCGGTGAAACGCGCATTGGCAATGACGCGGCGCAATGCCCCCTCCAGTTCTCGCACATTGGAGCGCACCCGCTCTGCAATAAAAAAAGCGACCTCTTGATCCAGTGGGACAGCTTCTGCCTCGGCCTTCTTCATCAAGATTGCCACCCGTGTTTCAAGCTCAGGTGCCTCAACCTCCACTGTTAAACCCCAGACAAACCGTGACTTAAGGCGATCTTCTAGGCCGTCTATCTCGCGCGGGTATTTATCACTGGTAAGAATCATTTGTTGTCCGCGCTCGAGAAGCGAGTTGAACAGATGGAAGAATTCTTCTTGAGATCTGAGCTTCTTAGCAAAAAACTGAATGTCATCGATCAGCAAAGCATCAACTGATCGATAGAACTGCATGAACTGTTCCATGGTGCCAGTCTGCAGGGCCTTTACCATGTCCTGAACAAACCGCTGTGAGTGTAGGTACATCACGCGAGCATTCGGCTTTCTCCGCAGAATTTCATTACCTACCGCCTGCATTAAATGGGTCTTGCCTAAGCCGACACCGCCGTACATCAGCAAAGGGTTATAACTTTGACCTGCATTGTCGGCGACTTGAGAGGCGGCCGCCTTAGCTAATTCGTTAGATTTGCCCTCGACAAAGGAGGCGAACGTAAAATCACGGTTTAAATTATGCGTCGGTCGACTCGCTCCATCTGCACTTAGAGAGTGTTGTAGATCGCTATTACCATAGGCAAGGTCTGGCGCCAGTTTTGCGTTAGCACGCAGCGGCTTAACTTCACGCATACCACCGACGCTTAACAGCACTTCGCCGCGCTCGCTTTTACTCTCCAAATATTCGGTGATCCTGGCCAAAAAAGTAGAGCGTACTTTTTCTTCGACATAAATATTCGGCGCAAGTAATGTCAACCCACCCTTACTAAAGTCTGCCTGCAATGGGCGCAGGTACGTTTGAAAATGACAGCCGATGGAGCAGTTCT
>CAJYBS010000426.1 GCA_913064795.1 uncultured Gammaproteobacteria bacterium | reverse complement strand
GGTTTGGTGCCGGTCAGCATCGGAGCGCCGCCCATCGATCTCAACGGTCAGGGTGTTTGCTATGCCTATGCGCGGGATCCTGACGGGGCGATGTTTGAGGTAGAAGAGCTTGAAGCGCCAAAGTTTAAAGGACCGATTTCACTAGCTCACATTGCTTTAGTGAGCCCGGATATTGATCGAGCCGTTGCCTTTTACAGCCAGCTTTTGGGTGTTGGGCCCTACGGGCGTGCCAATAAAGTAATGGGCCCGCGGTTTGATGAAGTGACTGGATTGAGCGCAGTTCGGATTAGAGCGGCTTGGTTCAACACGGGCAACATGGTGCTTGAGTTCTGGGAATTTATAAACCCAGAAACCCCAAAGACTGCGGTCCAGCGCAGCTCTGAAGTGGCCGGCTATCATCAATTTGCGCTTGAGGTATCGGATCTTGCTGGTGAGATTGAGCGCTTGTCTGATCTTGGATTGTTGCTCAATACTGAAATCCAATTCGGTACCGAACTGAATAAGATCGATCTACAAGATCCTGATGGTAACCGCTTCAGTTTGGTGGAGACAGATCCTAAGTCAGCGATCAGAGTAGAAAACTTTGAGTCGATGCCTTGGCTGCCGGCGCCGGCTTGGCCAGGGGATGCAGCGCTTAAACCTTAAGAAATTCGAGCAGTAGTGCGTTGACCTGATCAGGTCTCTCGAGCATGGGGGTATGTCCCACGCCTTCAAGGCGGCGGATCGAGAGATCAGTGGCATAAGCGGGCAGGTCATCAATGAAAGAAGGTACGAAGGTGTCGTCCGCTTCCCCCCAAATCAGCATTGCAGGCACAGAAGTTTTAGCGGTTTTTGAGGGCCAGTAGCTGTCGGAGCGAATGGCCTCTGCCTGAGGGATGTTTGCCCGGTACCAGTTGATCCCGCCATCGATCGCACCTGGCTGAGCGAGTCCTTGACGAAAAATTTCATCGTCTTCATCGGTATAATGCTTGAACTGGCGGAATTTGGCGTACGCCTGTTGCCACAGGTTTCGGGCGCCGTCTTCGATCATCCATTGATGGGTTTTCCCCGCCCGCATGGACCACATGTAGCGAGAACGCTGACGCTGCTCTGAATCGGTCGCTAGCAGGTGCAGGAGCTGGTTCGCCGGTGGCGCGTTGATACTAACGACTTGATGCAGTCGGTCGGGGTGGGCTTGAGCAAATGCCCAGGATAGCGCGCCGCCCCAGTCGTGACCGACTAGACGGAACCGTTCATGCCCTGCGAGATGCGACGCGAGTCCATTGATCTGCGCAACGAGATTCGGTAATTGATAAGGGCCAAGGTCTCGAGGCTTGTCCGACAGATTAATGCCCGGCCCGTCCAGAGCGACAACGTGAAAGCGGTCTAGCAGGGCGGTCATCTGATGATGAAACGAGTACCAAAATGAAGGAAAGCCGTGATAGAAAATAACCAGTGGGCCTTGGCCGGCTTCCACATAATGCAGGTTGACACCCTCGTGGGTGAACACATTCGATTTAAACTTACTCACTTTTTTTGTTGAGCAATGAGCTCGTCACGTAACCGCTCAGGGTCCAACGCTTTGGCTCGATCCCGCTCGACGACCTCGGGCGGAACATACCAGTGCAACCGATCTCCTTGATAGGCAGCCCAGACGGATTCTGCGACAGCGCTCGCTGAAACAGTTCGGCCCGCATCGGTTCGGTCGCGATTGAGCTCAGGAAGATTGCGGATTGGACGATGCTCCCCCCGTACGAAACGCTCTCCATTTTGCCAAAGGGGCGTATCGATGATGCCGGGTGACACATCGGCTGCTCGGGCACCAAATCGAGCCAGCTCTACACTCATGGCCTCGGTCAGGCCTTTTACAGCGACTTTGGTCGCGCCATAGGCGGCCATGCCGGGTGTTCCGAAGCTTGCCGCTGAGGAAGATGTTGTAAAACACAAGGCATTCGGGGTTTGCTTGAGGAGTTCGATGCCAGCATGGATGCCGTTGAGCACCCCAATGAGGTTGACATTGACCGTCGCTATCACCTTTTCGAAGGGGACCTCATCTAGAAAGCCAAAAACCGCAATTCCTGCGTTGTTAAAGAGAATATCGAGGCGATGGTCGGTGAGCGCTGAAAAATCGGCCATAACGGCGTCAAATGCGGTTTTGTCCGTGACATCGAGTTCAGCGGTGAAACAGTCGTGGTCGAGTTCATCGGCAAGCTTTGATAATCCTTGGGCATCAACATCGGTTGCGCCAACGAACCAGCCCCGGGCATGAAACTGTAGTGCCGTGGCTTTGCCGATACCGCTAGCAGCACCGGTGATAAAGATGGATTGTCGTGTCATCGAGATGGGCCTCTGTGATGAAAATCGGTCATGATACCCCGATACCGGAGGACACGCTTTTCGTCATTAAGAAAGGTCGGTCAACCACTGCCTGTTCCAGTGGCCCGAAGGTGGGCGCTTGATGAGTCTCCGACGCGTCTTTTGGGGCGCCACTGTCCTGTCCGAGGGACATAGAAGGCATTGAGCCGCGGGGAGCAGGATTGGCTGCTTTTAATCCGAGGATGAGGAATCAAACCGGCAGTGCTCCATCGTATTGTGCTAAGAGTGAGCGTCTGGGCTTTGGGTTAACAGTTTGTGCCCTTAGGCGGCTCGACCTTTGATCCAACCTCTCTGTCTCTATTGGTCTTCGTCGCTGTCTGCGCTTGACGCGTCTTTATCCTCATCGTTGTCCTCGTCTTCGTCGCTTGAAGCCAGGCTAATTGCAGCTTTGACCGGCAGGG
>CAJYBS010000425.1 GCA_913064795.1 uncultured Gammaproteobacteria bacterium | reverse complement strand
ATGTCCAAGCTTGATAATTGCTCGGCTGTGATCAATTGAGACATCGCGTTTCGGCGCGTTTTCCGGCGTTGTCCAAAGGCGCTGACAAGCACTTCAGACAATAACTCGGGGTCCGTTGCACCATGGATCTGAGTACTGTGGGGCTGCAGCTCAACGACAGCTGAATCCACTTTGGGTGCAGGCTTAAATGCGTTGGCAGGAACATCAAGCACTTTTTGGATGCGGCAATGATATTGGGCCATCACAGATAGACGGCCATAAGCTTTGGAGCCAGGTCCTGCAATCAAACGGTCCACCACTTCCCGTTGGAGCATGAAGATCATGTGTTCTGGTTGCGGCACCTGCTCAAAGAGCTTGAACAAGAGTGGTGTTGAGATGTTGTAAGGCAGGTTGCCCACGACAAAAAGCGGCATCGAAAACTGAGAGAAATCATACTTTAAAACATCAGCTTCGATGATCTCGACTGAATCTGGCAGTTTTTGTTGGAGTCCTGGAACAAGATCTCGATCCAGCTCGATGACACTGAAAGGTTGATGGCTCTGTGCCAGGTGATCTGTGAGCGCGCCTCGGCCAGGTCCTATTTCGATGAGCATCTGATGCGCTTGAGGCCGAATGGAATCAATAATCTGCGCGATGACACTGGGGTCTTGGAGGAAGTTTTGCCCGAATCGCTTCTTTGCCTGCATGCTGGGCCTGCTAATGGGATCGGCTTAATAGGTCAGCAAGTTCGATCGCCGCTAAAAAACTACCCGGTTCAGCGCGCCCGGTGGCAGCTAGGTCGAGCGCCGTGCCGTGATCGACAGAAGTTCGGACGATTGGCAGACCCAGAGTGACGTTAACCGCGTGACCAAAACCGCTGTGCTTGAGCACGGGTAGACCCTGGTCATGATACATCGCGATGACCGCATCAACGCCCTCGAGGGATCTTTGAGTAAAGGCAGTATCGGCGGGTAAGGGACCTTGAACCATTGCCCCACGGCCTCTAAATGCCCGGATTACAGGCTCGATGACTTCGATTTCTTCCCGGCCTAGATACCCTCCCTCTCCCGCATGGGGGTTAAGCCCGCAGACAGAGATGAGCGGTTTTTCCACGCCGAACTGAGCCTTCAGCGCATCAAGGGTCTGGGAAATTGTTGCCGTAAGTTTTTCTGATGTAATGGCGCGGGGAACGTCAGCCAGGGCAAGGTGGGTCGTGACCAGCGCGACCCTGAGACCTTGGTCAACCAGCATCATCACAGGCTGATCGCAATGGGTTCGCTCTGCAAGCCACTCAGTATGACCCGTAAAGTTTGGGAGGGTTCTACTGATCACAGATTTCTGAATGGGGCCGGTCACCAAAGCGCGCGCCTCGCCTTCGAGACAAAGATCGACTCCGCGTTCCAGACAGGCAAGGACAAATGAGCCGGACCGATGATCAAGGCTGCCGGGGGTGCAGGCGTAACCCAAATCGATCCCCAAAACGTTGACCCTATCTGAGCGATAGTCCTGAGGATGTTGAATGAGGTTGAAAGAAAGATCGAGTTTGAGCGCGGCTGCACGCTGTTCAAGGAGTTCCGGGTCAGTGACATATAGACGGGGGACGCCGTCAGTCAAAGTGGCCTCACTCAGCAGACAGATATCCGGCCCGATTCCCGCAGGTTCTCCGGGTGTAATAACGAGCGGGACATTAAATCCTGACTTCGACAAAGGCGTCTTCTCTAATCTCGCGAACCCAGTTATCGACTTCTTCATCAAATGATCGGCTTCGCAGGAAGTTGGCGGCTTGGTTGCGTTTGAAACGCTCGCTGAAGTCTTCGGTTCTCCGTCCGGTTACTTCCAGAAAATGAAACCCAAATTCACTCTGAAACACAGGGCTGATTGCGTCGATTTGGGTCGCTTCGATAGCAGCTTCGAAACTGCCAACAAAATCGCTGCCCGTGCTCCAGCCAAGGTCGCCACCTTTGAGCGCGGAACCTGGATCCTCAGAGTAAAGGCGCGCAATTTCGTCAAACGGTCGGCCGCCTAAAACTTCCTCGCGAAGACTCTCAGCGAGCTCTTTAGCTTCTTGTAATGATCTGATTTCGTTTGGGTTAATTAAGACGTGCCGAACCCTTGTTTGATCGACCATGCCAGCGGCGGTTGCACCGCGCTTTTGTAACAGTTTAATGATGTGGAAACCCGATCCGCTTTGAATAGGTCCTTTCACCGCCTCAAGCTGCAGATCGAGGACAAGATCCGAGAACAGGGTCGGAAGTGCAGCTGGCTTGCGCCAGCCTAAATCCCCACCTTCGAGTGCATTTTTACCCGCGGAGTGTGTCATTGCCAGAGTCTGGAAATTTGCACCCGCGTCGAGCTCGGCGACAATTTTTTCTGCTCGGGCCTTGGTCTCAGCGATATCCCCCTGTGACATATCAGCGTTCGTGGCGAGTAAAATATGTCCGACCCGGTATTCGTCAGCGGTTAGTTCTCGACCGGCTTCTGAATCGAGAAAGTCAGTGATGGCTTGATCGCTGATTTCTATTCGGCTGTTCATGACCCCTTGCTGCACCCGACCGATCATGATTTCGCGTTCGATTTGTTGACGCATGCCTTCATAGGAGATGCCATCGCTTGCTAATGCCTCTCTAAATTGCGCAAGGCTTAATTGGTTTTGTCCAGCGATTCTTGTCATGGCCTCGTTCAGCTCGACGTCGCTGATTCTTACTCCGGCTCGCCGAGCCATTTGCAACTGAAGGCTTTCAACAATCAGGCGCTCCACAATTTGCTCGGTCAGAATTTCATCCG
>CAJYBS010000424.1 GCA_913064795.1 uncultured Gammaproteobacteria bacterium | reverse complement strand
GATCACGTTTAGTCACGCGATGCCGGGGCTGGGCGCCTTTATCAACCCTGGGCAACAGTGGTCCCATCAGTTTTTTGACAAGCGCCTCAAAGCAGCCCGCTTCGAGCTGCGGCAGGAGGGTGGGGATTTCGATGGCGTTACTGGCGCCACGGTCACGAGCCGCGCTTATACTCGAATGATACAGACCGGAATCGATCATCCTGCAATGACAGAACTGGCCCAAGGAAAAGACAGTGACTGACTCACATCTGCGAGACGACGGACTTTGGCGCAACAATCCCGCTTTAGTGCAATTGCTGGGGCTGTGTCCGCTACTCGCTGTCAGTCAACAATTGGTCACTGCCCTGGCACTCGGCCTGGTTACTTTGATTGTTTTGACCATCTCAAACTTATCCATCAGTTTGTTTCGGCGCTTCCTGATCAGCGACATACGGCTTCCGCTTCAGATTTTAGTAATTGCAACCTTGGTTTCGGCCGCTGATTTACTTCTGCAAGCCTTTTTTTTCGAACTACACCAAAGGATTGGTTTGTTTGTTGCGCTGATTGTCACCAATTGCACGATTCTAGGCCGTGCGGAGTTATTCGCACGCCGCAACGCCATTGCAGCATCCATCGCGGACGGATTTTGGATGGGGCTGGGTTTTTTTTGGGTCATCACACTCCTCGGGGGCATTCGAGAAATCATTGGACGCGGAACCTTGTTCGGCGGGTTCGAGCTCATTTTGGGGCCCTCCGCTCAATCTTGGGTGATAGAATTTTCCTCATCGCCCATCATCATCGCTGGCATGGCACCCGGCGCATTTTTAGCCTTAGGGTGCTTGATTGCGGGCAAGAACTGGCTGGACCAACGACATGAATCAAACAAAAAGAATCGCCTTTCTCAGCAAACTGCGCGCTGAGAACCCAGCGCCCACAACCGAGCTACGGTACGACTCAAACTTTCAACTGTTGATCGCCGTCATGCTTTCAGCGCAATCGACGGACGTTGGCGTCAACAAAGCCACCGATAAGCTTTTTCCGGTTGCCGGCACGCCCAAGGCCATTGCGAAACTTGGGGTGCCAAAACTTAAGGGTTACATCAAGACCATCGGTCTGTTTAACACCAAAGCCGAAAACATCATCAAGACTTGTAAGATCTTGCTCTCTGAACATAACGGTGACGTGCCCGCGACGCGTGAGGCACTCGAAGCGTTGCCCGGGGTCGGGCGAAAAACCGCCAATGTGGTGCTCAACACTGCATTTGGTGCTCCCACAATGGCCGTTGATACCCATATTTACCGCGTCTCAAATCGAACGCGTTTTGCACCGGGCAAAACAGTGCTACAGGTCGAGAAAAAATTGCTGAAAGTCATCCCCGACGAATTTATCCGGGATGCACACCATTGGCTGATTCTTCATGGGCGGTATATCTGTACCGCTCGAAGCCCTCGATGCGCTGCTTGCGTTGTCTTTAACGAGTGTGAGTATCCTCAAAGAGAGAAACAAGCTCAGAAAGCGGCGCCTTAGTCACCGCCTATGGGGACTCTCGGCGCCGACTCTCCATTTTTAGACGGAGCGCATTGAGCTTGATAAAACCCTCTGCATCCTTCTGATCATAGGCCCCTGCATCATCTTCAAACGTCACAATATTGCCGTCGTAAAGGCTGTCTGCTTCTGACCAGCGGCCGACCACTGTCACATTGCCTTTGTACAATTTTAGGCGAACAACCCCGTTAACCTGAGTTTGAGACGCATCTATCAATGCTTGTAATGCATGGCGCTCGGGACTCCACCAGTAGCCGTTGTAAATGAGCTTGGCATAACGCGGCATGAGTTCGTCTTTGAGATGACCCAATTCTCGATCTAAGGTGAGGGATTCCATCGCGCGATGCGCCTTCAATAAAATCGTGCCACCCGGCGTCTCATAGCAACCCCGTGCTTTCATACCCACATAACGATTCTCGATGATGTCGACCCGGCCAATACCATTGCGTCCTCCAAGATCATTAAGTCCAGCCAAAATCTCCGCCGGCGACTTAGGCTGTCCATCCACTGCAACCGGATCCCCATGCCGATACGTCAACTCAACATAACTTGGGGTCTCAGGCGCTTCCTCCGGAGAAACCGACCACAGCCACATACTAGATTCTGGCTCTTGACTCGGATCCTCCAACACGCCTCCCTCATACGAGATGTGCAAAAGATTGGCATCCATTGAGTAAGGCGATTTCTCACCAGAATGTTTCTGATCCACCTGAATTTGGTGCTTCTGACAGAAGGCCATGAGCGCTTCGCGAGAATTCAAATCCCACTCTCGCCAGGGCGCAATCACTTTGATCGCCGGGTCCAGCGCATAAGCGCCTAATTCAAATCGAACTTGGTCGTTTCCTTTCCCTGTGGCGCCGTGCGCCATCGCTTCGGCCCCGGTCTCAGCGGCAACTTCGACAAGACGCTTTGCGATCAAAGGCCTCGCGATACTGGTTCCGAGTAAATACTCGCCTTCGTACAAGGTATTGCAACGAAACATCGGGAACACGAAGTCCCTAACAAACTCTTCTCGAACATCATCAATATAGATTTCTTTGATACCCATACTCTCAGCCTTGGCTCGCGCCGGCTCCAGCTCTTCGCCCTGACCCAGATCCGCCGTGTAGGTCACAACCTCGCAGCGATAGGTCTCCTGCAACCAGCGCAAAATCACCGAGGTGTCGAGTCCTCCCGAATACGCGAGTACGACCTTTGCAATCTCCGACATAACATCACCACTTGAAAGCTGAGGGCGTATG
>CAJYBS010000423.1 GCA_913064795.1 uncultured Gammaproteobacteria bacterium | reverse complement strand
TTCACCTGATAAACCAGCAAAAACCACGCTAGCAGCCAATGGCTGGCCACTGAGCACCCGTGCAGCCTCTAACACCCCGGCCATTCCGGATGCATTGTCGTTAGCCCCGGGGGAATCAGAGGCCGCATCCAGCGGGTCGCTCACCCTTGAATCAATATCCCCGGACATCATCACATAGCGCTCGGGATCACTCGCGCCGCGAAGGATCGCGATCACGTTCACCACTTCGGTCGGCTCTGGAATACGTGGCTCACCAGAGATCACAGCGCCACTGACTCGGACCTCAAGGCACCCTCCACAGGTGGTCGAGATCGCTTCAAACTCATCTGCAATCCACCTACGTGCTGCACCGATTCCCCGTTTGTCAGACTCGGTCTCCGATAAAGTATGACGGGTTCCAAAGCCAACCAGTCGGTTCACATCCTGCTCGATCCGTTCTGCTGACACTGCATTTTTAAGCGCGACAAGATCAAGGGCTGTTTCTTCGGCGCTGGCGATTCCAAACAGCGGACTGAGCCCCAACAACAGCCCAAAAAGGACCGGGCTCCGTATCATAGAGGGAGCCCTCCAACGGCCTGGTTAACACTGCCATCCTCGTTATAGGCGCGCATCAACAGCTCTGCGATCCGCATTTGGTGTACTTCATCGGCGCCATCGGCGAGTCTCGCCCAACGGGCCTGTTGCATCATCCCCGCCAAAGGCGTGTCCGTGGAATACCCAAGCGCACCGTGAACTTGCATCGCACGGTCGATCACTCGCCATAATGTATTGGCGACATGGTGCTTGGCCATCGACACCTCTTGCTTGAATTCAAGGCCCTGTTCAATTTTATAGGCCGCATGCAAAACCATTAGCTTAGACGCGTAGAGCTCCATGGCCGAATCCGACATCATCCATTGGATACTCTGTTTTTCGGACAGGTAACTTCCATGTGCAAATCGTTTCTGGGCGCGATCAATCAACATTTCGAGCGCCATTTCGATTTGACCGAGCCAACGCATGCAATGCGCGAGGCGGGCCGGCCCAAGTCGCACTTGGCCCAATTTGTGGCCACCACCCCGCTCCCCCAGCAAGTGGGTTTTGGGAACCCGAACATTGTTGTACTTGATCTCTGGGTGGTTGTGCCGGCCGCCCATGGTTTCAACGTCTCTCACAATTTCAAAGCCTTCAGAGGCAGTCGGCACGATAAAAGCAGAATTGCGCGCCTGGGGCACTTCGGCATCTGGGTCTGTTCGAGCAATGACAATAGCAACATCAGCACCCTCGGCGCCTGATGTGAACCACTTGTGTCCATTGATCACCCAATCGTCGCCATCTTCAACCGCGGATGTCTGGATCAAGGTTGGATCGGAGCCAGCGACTTCAGGCTCCGTCATTGAAAAGCAGGATCGCGCCGTACCTTCCAGCAGCGGTTTTAAAAAATGCTCCCGCTGGTATTCCGTCGCGAAATGATGAAGCGTATGCATATTGCCCTCGTCCGGCGCTTGGGCGTTGATAATATAGGGACCCATCGGGACTTTCGCTGCTTCTGCCGAGACGGCGGCAAGCGCCGTGACACCCAGCCCCATGCCGCCCACCTCTTGAGGCATGTGCGGCAACCAAAAGCCCTCTGTTTTTGCGGTATGACGTAAGGATTTGACGAGCTTAGACCAGTCATCCCGACTCGCCTCTTTGTTTTCGCGCATGGCGGCGAATTGGGGTTTCACCGTTTCATGCAGAAAGTTCCGCATTAACAATCGCGCATCTTCCACTTCCTGGCTAAACGTAAAATCGATCGGCATATTGAGGTCTCCTCTGTCATCATGGTGAAGGTGTTAAACTCTGCGGCGCATGACCCAGATGGATCATTGCTTTGGCAGGGACTCGGAATCCTCGGTCACTGCTGAACGCCTGAGGCTTGGGTGCTGACTCAACGCCGGACCTAAGCGCTATAAAGAGAACACAAGCCCCAAGCGAGATGCAACCCTTTGCGATGAACTCCCAAGATACACCAACCAAGCCAATGAATTCAGAATCATCCCGTCTTCTAAAAACCCTTCAAAAGCGACTCAATGAGACGCTGCCAGGATATGAGCTGGTCCCTACCCATCCGCCCCTGTGTCCTAGCTTGCGACTTGCGCTGCTTGAAGAGAACTTACCTACCGAACCATTACCTGAACACCTAAGCCAAAAGGTCATGGCGGAACCCGCCTACTGGGCGTTTTGTTGGGCCAGTGGGCAGGTACTTGCGGCCCATATCCTAAGCAATCCCCAGATTGTGGCAGGCAAAACCGTGCTTGATTTTGGTGCCGGCTCGGGGGTGGTGGGAATCGCAGCAAAGCGCGCCGGCGCGACCGCGGTGACCTGTTGCGACAACGACCCCAACGCACTGCTCTCCTGCCAGACCAATGCCGCGTTAAACGGCGTAGAGATCGCTCTGATCGATGATCTTCAACAAGCGCCAAGCCCGCTTGATCTAGTGATCGCGTCCGATGTGCTCTACGACCGCGATAACTTTTTATTTTTGGACGCACTGCCTAAAGCAGCCAGTGCCGTTTTGATCGCCGACTCAAGAATTAAAAATTTTCAACATCCAAGGTACACACTTCTGACTCAACAAACCGCCACAACCTGGCCAGATCTCGAGGAATACCCGGAATACAATCATGTCAGAGTGTATGGCTCTCGCTAGGACCATAGATCAACTCAAAAAAAAGAGACTTGCTTCATCGGCTGCCGCGGGCGCAATCTCAAAATAATCCGCGAGATCGAGCTACCGACCGCATCAGTTCAC
>CAJYBS010000422.1 GCA_913064795.1 uncultured Gammaproteobacteria bacterium | reverse complement strand
TTACCCGATACCGTTCTCGAGCAATCAGAAGAAATTTTCACGTTTCATTTGGCGGGCATCTGGCGCGGGATAAATCTACTTCGCCCCACTCAGACTCAGTCCATCCACCGAATCGCGTTCGGCAATGACGCAACCCAACTTATAGGTAAGACAGGGGAGATCGTTTCAGAGGCTGATATCACCATTGTCGCCGCCGGCATGGGAACGCTTGAACTGACGGATCTCGATCTTCGCTGCGTCCAAGGCCAATCCGTCGTCATCCGCGCGAAGCAGGGCCTTCCGGAAGCATTAACGGGCGATCGAAGCAGGGCGGCGGGGGGGGCCAGCCGTGTCGTGGTGGGCAGCACGTGCCGTCTCGGTGACTCAAGGCCAGAGCCGGCACCGGCAAACACCCAACGCCTGAGCGAGCGGCTGTCTGAATTCCTCGGTCACACCCGCTTTGAGGTGATGTCTGAACATGCTGGGGTACGGGTGGCCTACCCGGATCGAAAAATTGGCTTTGGATCGATTAGCCCTTCGAACTTGGCTCAACCCCCAAAGCACGGAGCCCCCGTTGAAGTGCCCTACCCACGCCTTTATGCTCTGACTGGCTTGGGGTCTCACGGCCTTACCCATGCTCCCCTGGCTGCAGAAGCCATCATTTCAAGCATTGTTGGCGCACCCAGTATCAACCCGCGGCGTCATCTCCAGACATTTAAACCTGACAGAGCGCAAAGACAACCCTGAAGCAACGCCAAGTGCCGAACCCGGAACAAATCAACCCTTTCAAAACATCGAGGGAATAAATACATCCAGGGAATTAAGGCAGCAGACGAACGTTGATCACGTCTTCAATCGCTTCGATGGCCTCCACCAATCCAGCATCCGGCTTGGATTCGATATCAATCAGGTTGTAGGCGATATCATCACGACTCTTGTTGAGCATATCGATCACGTTAATGTTTCGATCAGCGAGCAGCGATAAGACAGACCCTAAAATTCTCGGCACATTCCTATTCGAGAATGCGATCCGAGAACCCAAAGGACTCCGCTCGAGGAAAACACTGGGAAAATTGACCGAATTCTTGATGTTGCCATTCTTGAGAAAATCAATCAGTTGGTCTGCGACCATCACCGCACAGTTCTCTTCAGCCTCATCGGTACTGGCGCCGAGATGGGGCGTTGCCATGACGCCCTCAAGGCCCATTAATTCAGGCTCAGGAAAATCTGAGATGTATTGGGCCAGGCGACCAGCTGAAAGCGCTTCCCGAATCGCGCTAGGATCAACGATTTCGCCACGCGCAAAGTTCAGCAATACACAGTGGGGCTGAGTCAAGGCCAGGAGTGCGCCGTTAACAAGACCGAGGGTCTCGGGGATCGCAGGCACGTGCAAACTGACCAAATCTGATCGAGCAAACAATGCCTCGATGCTTTCCATTTTTTCAACACGGCTGGATAAGCGCCAGGCCGCATCCACTGAGAGCGCTGGATCATAACCAATCACTTTCATGTCAAACTCGAGCGCGATGTCCGCGACCATCGAGCCGATCGCGCCCAAGCCCAATACACCCAGGGTGCGGCCTTTTAGCTCAGAGCCTTTGAATTGCTTTTTGCTGGATTCAACCAAACCATTGAGGGACCCTTTATCCTGCTCCCTCGAAAGGCCATCGACATAATCAATGCCCTGGACGATCCCTCTGCGAGACAACAACATGCCGGCAACCACAAGCTCTTTGACAGCATTGGCGTTAGCCCCAGGCGTATTAAACACAACAATACCGCGGTCAGTGCATGCCGCAACGGGTATATTATTAACTCCCGCACCAGCTCTCCCAACGGCCAAGACGCCATCGGTGGCTTGGGCTTCTGCCAGTTTAAAACTTCGCAACAGAATCGCATCAGGGGATTCGACCTCATCGCCCACAGAGAATTGTTGCCCATCAAAACGATCTAAGCCTTTTTTGGCAATATTATTGAGGGTTAGAACTTTGTGCATAACTCGGCGCCTTTCCAAAAGCCGCGTATTGTACACAGGTTCGGATCATTTATTCACCGTTAATTCGGGAGTTTCAACTTTAGGAAGCCTGTCCAGCGCTCAAATTCTAAAGAATCAGCGCAGAAACTATTGCCGACTGGAACCAGACTCGGAACCTCAACAGAATCGTTTTCTGAAGACAAATCTCCCGCTCTACAGTCAAACCAGGGCAGGGAATGAACGCCCTCGCCCAAGCAGACCACTGGCTGTGAGCGGAATTTTTTACCGGTGAAGACCAAGCGCTGGGACACCTTTTGGAGTACTCAGCAGCACTGCTCAGCCAGGACGACTCCTGGGGCCCAAACTCCTCCAATGCGCGGGTGCGCCATCAATCGATGGCATCAGATTTCTCTAAAGTGGCGACGCGCAAAAACAGCCGCAACAAACAGCCCCGAGGCAACCACCAGAGTGATCAAAACCCCCATCGGCTCTAACCCCAAACTTGAGGTGGCAGGCGCCCAATTCCCCGAGCTGAAGGGCAAGGGAGTTGCTCGTGCCCAAAACCATCCAAACACCGGCGCCCCACCAAAAACGGTGGCCTCAACCAGATAGCCTACGCCAGGAACCCCAAAGGCCCAAATAAACGGCGCATTTCTCGCTGTGCCCGACACTAACAGAACCCATAAAAAAAACGGTCCACTCCAAATCAGTTGGCCCAACATCATCACAGCCCAACCCATCGATGACTTAATCCCAACAGCGAAGAACGTTGTTAGAGAAAATTCGAAAGGCGTCCCAAAAACGATACCCATCCATACAAAGCA
>CAJYBS010000421.1 GCA_913064795.1 uncultured Gammaproteobacteria bacterium | reverse complement strand
TGCCGTTAAAATCACCGCGGAATCAACGTAGTGACTCCAGCCCGGTCCCTGCTATAATTTAAAAGACGCCCTGGATTGTTTGCCAGTCGATATGTCCTCGACCCTTTATGCGAACGCTAGGAGGTCTTTTAACGAAACTTGTGCGCACATCCGTTCTGCGGAGAGCCTTCGGTTCGTTGGAGACCACCGTCTTGAACCGCAGGGTTCAAGGGCCTTTCAGACAGCGGCAATTTGGGGCGTCGCTTTTGTTTAGCACCGCTATTTTAACTGCATTTAATCTGCAATACAGGCGAATGCCTTGAGGCCATTTTGACCCACGCGATACGGCGGCACTTTCGATCCCTGAGGCGATCCCTCAGCATCAACGAGCAGATGGATGCGGCCAATACCATCGCGTCGAGCTGTCTCAACCTGCTTGAAGCGCGCCGCGCTACCCGGATTTCTGCCTATTGGCCAAGCGATGGTGAAATTTCCCCGCTTGATATCCTCAGCGAATGTCTCAAATTAGGTTACACCTGCACACTGCCCGTCATCAGAGCCGATCAATCGCTCAACTTCGCAAAACTTGGACCCACCACCCAGGTCCAGGACAACCGTTATCACAGCCCTGAACCCCCAGTGCCACCGGAGTCTTTACTGAGTGCGACCCATCACGACGCGCTGTTGCTGCCACTGACCGCTTTTTCCCGGGGCGGTCAGCGGTTGGGAATGGGGGGGGGATATTTCGACCGGACACTGGCGGAGTGTGCTGAGGTTCCCAGTCGACCCTGCCTCATCGGGCTCGCCCATGCTTTTCAAGAGAGTGAGTTCGAACGTCATCCCTGGGATATTGATCTTGATTATGTCATCACACCACTCGAGGTCATCGAGGTTTCTGCTCCGGCATGATCACGTGGGCTGGGGGCCCTACATCAACTTCCTTTAAACTTAAGCCCTACTAGGAGGACCCAATGGCAGTTCAACCGATTCTGAAAATGGGACACCCGAATCTACGCATTCAAGCCGCGGACTACCCTCTCGATCAACTTGGCAGTGACGCTTTCAACACGTTGATTGCGGACATGAGAGACACCCTTAAAGATGCGGGGGGTATTGGGCTGGCCGCACCGCAAATTGATGTTCCATTTAATCTGGTGATTATCGAAATTCCTGAGGGCAACTCGCGCTATGGGACGCTCTCGGCCTTTGGCTTTACCGTACTGATCAACCCAAGGATTGAGGTGCTAGATGCAACCACCGCTGGTTTTTGGGAGGGTTGCTTGTCCATACCTGGCCTGAGAGGTTACGTCGAGCGGCCTCAATCCATCAACGTCTGTTATACCAACGACCAAGGCAAAACCATCGAGGTTCAATTTTCGGGATTTCCTGCAACAGTGGTGCAGCATGAACTGGACCATCTTCAGGGACGTCTTTACATCGATCATGTTAAGGATCCGGCGCTGATGAGCTTTGAAGCCGAGTTCGAGCGCTATCACGCCGAGCCTCGATAATGGCACCTGTCGACCATCATCTGCCGTCGGGACAGGTTTTGATCTTCCCAAGAATGGATCATCACGCGACAAGTCCATAGGAATGACTACTCGACAAGCTCACTCAAGCCCTTGCTCGAAGGAGCGCCAGAGGCAACGCCGTTGATAAGAACAGTCCCAGCATTCGTCCAAACAGATCGGGACCGCTTCAGGTAAACTGCCCCAACCCAACAAAATTTCAAAAGGCGCAATCCCAATGGACCAAGACGAAAAGAAAAAACTTCTAGGGATTGCCGCTGCTGAATATATTGACCCAATGCTCGAAATCGAGACCTATATTGGGGTGGGCACTGGCTCAACGGCTAATTTTTTTATTGATGCGCTGGCGCAGGTTCAACACAAATTTGCGGGCGCTGTAGCCAGCTCTGATGCGTCGGCGAACCGTCTTAAGGGTCATGGTATCCAGGTCGTTTCACTGACTGAAGTTTCCTCCCTCGCGGTTTACGTCGACGGCGCCGACGAAATATCGAACGATTTCAGCATGATTAAAGGCGGCGGCGCGGCGTTAACCCGAGAGAAAATTGTTGCGAGCGCTTCCGAGTGTTTTGTCTGCATTGCTGACAGCAGTAAATGGGTCAAGCAGTTGGGAGCCTTCCCGCTACCGATTGAAGTCATTTCAATGGCTCGGTCCCTGGTTGCGCTCGAGATGGTCAAACTCGGTGGTACACCCGTACTGCGGCAAGGCACGATCACCGATAATGGCCATCAGATCATCGATGTGCACGACCTTGAGATCTCTGATCCAGCATCACTCGAAGCCGCCATTAATCAAATTCCCGGGGTTGTCACCAATGGCCTATTCGCGAACCGAGGTGCTGATGTGCTGTTGATGGACCACAACAACCAGGTCGGCACATTTACAAGTGGGCGGGAACTCCCTGCCTAGACCCCCTCTGGGGCCATCGTTCATCGCGGTGTTCTGAATCTTTTAAGGTAGCCCGATCGTCTGCGGACGAAATAGCATTGAATTGAGTGGGTCGTTGAAAAACTCGATCCAGACTATGTTTTAGAACCTGATTCAAGCCAAGCACCTCAGTTTTTTATACTCGGTAATCCCCGTCGATCGGTGGGTATTGAGCAACGCGTAACCAGCTCGGCTTTCGACGCTTCAGACTGACAAAAGGTTTCAATAACGTTAATCCTCAGACCAAAGCATGTCCTAAAAGTGAGCCACTAAAAGCACAAAACCCCTGTCTGACCAGAGTCAATCCACAAGCCAATCTTGCCTCGCGCAGTCATCAAAAATTTGCCCCGG
>CAJYBS010000420.1 GCA_913064795.1 uncultured Gammaproteobacteria bacterium | reverse complement strand
GCGCCGACTCTTGAAGGAGAACCTGAGCCTTGTATTACTTTCCAGAGAGAGTATCGATCCCTTACCGGATCTTTACACGGTCGCCCGCCAAGGCAACACTTGGCAGCAGGTATTAGAGCATTTCCCCAGAGCCTAATTCTATGACTCATCAATAGTCCCCTCAGGACGGGTCAATGGAAACACCAAAACAGACCAAAGACTTGCGAGGATCAATGCGATGAACAAGTAATAACTACTCATGGCGACTCCCACACTTTGTAGCATCGTCACAACGACAGATGACCCCCCTTTACTGGTTCGATAGCCAAACACATCGATAAATTCTTTCGCCCGAAACCGAGCATCGAAGTTTAACGGTAAATACACCAGTTCTTTGGCGCCCCGAAAAACGGAGTAATCGAACACTTTAAACAAGAAGAATGCCAAGCCGACAGAAAACAGACTGGGCTCAATCACCGCCCAAGCGATCGTGCAGCAATGCACTGCTGGCATCATCAAATGAATCCATCGAAGGGCAACCCAGGTCAGCAAAAGCGGGGTCACCACAAATTGCACCAGCACCGTAACGAGGTTCAAGACGAACCAAAACTGCCCCTGCAATGCAGTCTCCTCGTCAATCCGACCCGCAAACGTATCAGACAGAATCAGTTGAAACTTAAAATCGAGTACCGCTGCAGTGACCTGCGAGGCGATGACGATTAACAGTAACGACAACAATTTAGGATTGGACCGCACAGCTCGCCAACCAATCCCTTCGGTCAATGACTTGGGCGGTTCATCAGTCCTAAAAGCGGGTTCCCCAAATCGGCGGTAGGCAGCGTTCGCGATCCAGGCCGACGGCAGTAAAACTAGGGCCGCTAGCAGAACCAGCGCATGAGTGCCCAAAGGGATAGCCAGCTGAGCGACCAAAATACCACCCACCACACCGCCCATCCCTGCAATTCCGGTAATCGGTCCATTCAGCTTTTTTGCCGAAGATGCGTCCAGTTCGGAATTGATATAACTCCAATACTGTTCGATCAAAAGCACAACGTAAAACTCTTTTAATAAAAACAGCAGCGGCGTGACCCAAATTATTTCAAGCTCAAGCAGCAAAAATCCAATTACCATCAGCAATGCTGAAGCGTAGGTAGAAATTTGCAATGTCATCCTTGGACCAAAGCGAGACAATAGCTGTCCATAACCCCAAACACCAACCAAGACGACGACCGGCATGCAAGCCATAATCAGCGGCAGCCGCTCCGCTCCATAGGCGGCTTTAAAAAGAACAGTGGCAGACGATCGCATCAACTCATAACCGAGCAGCGTGAAGAATGCTGCACTGGCCATAAACCCTGCAAAAATAATTTTAGATTTCATCAATGAGATCCTAACTTTTCACCCTCCGCAAAGCGAGATCACAGGAGCGTCTAGGGACAGTGGTTAGCGCATACCGTATAATAGCAACTTAGCCATTAACCAAGACTCTGGTCATGACCGAACCTCGCAGTAAACCGCAGAACCCCAACTTCTCATCAGGGCCCACGGCCAAGCGCCCCGGCTGGTCTCTCGACCAATTAAGCACTGAAAATCTCGGGCGGTCCCATCGAGCAAAGGGGCCGAAGTCCAGCCTCAAAATGGTCATCGATCTAAGCAAGCGCCTCCTTCGAATACCTGCTGACTACCGATTAGGCATCGTTCCAGCTTCGGATACGGGCGCGTTCGAGATGGCGATGTGGAATGTCTTGGGTGCGAGGGGGGTGGATGTGCTCAGCTGGGAAAGCTTTGGCGCAGGTTGGAAAACAGACGTTGAAAAACAATTGAAGATAAAAGATGTTCGCTATTTTGAAGCACCCTATGGTGAGCTTCCTAACCTGCTAGACGTTGATTCTGTTAACCGAGATGTGGTCTTTACTTGGAATGGAACAACATCCGGCGCAAAGGTTCCGAACGGTGACTGGATTGCAGAGCATCGGTCAGGACTCACGTTGTGCGATGCGACCTCGGCGACCTTCGCCATGGAGTTGCCCTGGGAAAAACTTGATATTGTGACCTGGTCTTGGCAAAAGGTGATGGGCGGAGAAGGTGCCCACGGGATGATTGCCCTATCACCCCGTGCTGTGCAACGTCTTGAGACCTATACCCCGCAATGGCCTCTGCCGAAAATATTCAGGCTCACGAAAGGCAGCGCTTTGATGGAAGATATCTTTGAAGGCGCAACAATCAACACTCCCTCCATGCTCGCGGTCGAGGACCAGCTCGATGCTCTGCGCTGGGCCGAACGCATTGGCGGCCTTGACGCGCTCATAGAACGCAGTCAGAAAAATTTGGCGACGATCCGGAATTGGGTCAGTGACAGTTCCTGGGTGGATTTTCTAACGGAAAACCCTGAGCACCAGTCCAGCACCGCCATCTGCCTCAAAGTCTCCCATCCTCAATTCTTGGCCCTCGACATCGAGGCCCAGCGTCAGTTTATTAAATCCATGACCACTGAACTCGATGCCAAGGAAGTGGGGTTCGATGTGGGCGCCTATCGAGACGCGCCGCCTGGACTTCGATTATGGGGCGGAGCAACCGTCGAGGTATCCGACCTCCAAACACTTACCGCATGGCTTGATTGGAGTTTTCATAAGGTTCTAGAGAATCATCTAGCATGAGAGCAGGCTTGCTGGTCTTGTCTTTATTGATCGCCAGCACTGTACAAGTCCGTGCTGCGGAGCTTATGGATGGGGTCCACTTTATGATTCCAGCAGGTCCAGGAGGCGGCTGGGACGGCACAGCAAGAGGCGTTGGACTAGCACTTAACGAAGCTA
>CAJYBS010000419.1 GCA_913064795.1 uncultured Gammaproteobacteria bacterium | reverse complement strand
CCGCTCTAGCGGTTCGCTCTCGTCGCCGAAGACGTCGTACAGGTACAGCTCATCGGTCATAGTAAATTGTTTGGGTAGACCTTGAGTCACGGGATGTTGGTCCCTCAAGACCCGGAGCGTATGGGTGACGTGGTGTCGATAACCACTATCAGAGACGGTTATGCCATTGCTTGTTGTGGAGGTATATCGGAAACGGCCACCGATAATGCGCCCATATTCTGGCCAGGCTGGCCAACCTGCGATGGCGTGATGGAGAAACACCATGCCTTTGCCAGCCTCCAGCAGATTCAGAAAGTTGGTCTTGAGGGCTTGTGGGGGTTCTCTGTAGAGGGGCCCCCCCGGCTTAAAGTCAATGCCAGGCATATCGTAGAAGACCAGGCAATCATAATCAGCCGTCAGTGTTGGGCTCAGTACTTCGCTCGCAAGCGGTTGTTCGACGTGGGTGTAATTGATGGCGAGTCCGTCAAAAAGATCAAAGAAGGGGCCCTTTTCGAAGGGATGTCCTTTGGTAATCAGCAGGATGTTGGGAGGCGTCATAGCTCGAGTGACTGGGCTCAGCGTTTCAAGTAGTATCAACGTCATTAGAGGGCGAGTAAAGTAGAGAAAAGGTTTGGGCGCGAGACGAGAGGGTACTGATCCTCAAAAAAGTTGGCAAAAAACGAAGAGTGAGCAAACCAAGATGCTCATCCTGGATGCGGCGCTCGATAGTTTTTTCGACTTAGGATTCAATCGAACTACGACTGAAAAGATCGCCCGCCGAGCGAGAGTCTCACGGGGTGCGATGTTACACCATTTCCCTCAACGGACTGATCTCGTCCAAGCCGCGGTCGTCCACTTAAATTCGAAACGGTTGGAGTTGTTCGAGCAATCGCTCTCGCAGCTCAACGAAGGCAGTGAATACACGCTTGTTGAAGAAGGAATCGATGCGTTTTGGGAGCAACTCCAGTCTCCCTATTTTGCGGTCTACTGCGAGCTGCTCAGCGCATCGAGAACTGATTCAGAATTGCGGGCAGCGCTTGCTCCGGCGATCCGGGAGTTTACCCAAGCATGGCGCGAAAAATCAGAGCAAATTTTCCCCGATTTGGCGCAGTCCAAGCAGTATGGGCTGGCGACCGCGCTAACCCGGTTTTTGCTGGAAGGCATTGCTTTTAATGCACAATCGATGGAAGCAACCCCATCCTCGATGGCGGCCGAGGAGTTGATTGGCTGGCTTAAATCTTCTCTGCGTGAGCTCTTTGATGATGTGGCCTTGAGTAAAGCGGCTTTGCGAGATCCACAGCGATGATGTTTCCCCTGAGCATGCGCAGCGGGCGACTGGATTGAGGTCGTCGATAAGCTTTTTTCATAGCAGAGCCCTATGGCCGAGCTCGCTCGCCGCTGAGGAAAGGGGAAGAGCACCGCTTGACTGCATTGAGGGGTGATCACAAAGGATCATCATGCGCAGTTTCTAAACCTAGATTACAAACGTATCATCGAAAGAATCAGGACAAAGGGAGACCTAAGATGAAAATTATTATTTCAGGTACCGTGGATTTAGACCCGGATCAAATGGATGCAGCGATGGTTGCCGCCAAGCCCTTGATCGAAGGCGCGCTGACCCAGGATGGCATTCTCGACTACGATTGGTGCCCGGATCCATTGACGCCTGGACGCTTGCGAGTCTTCGAACGATGGGAATCTGAAGCCGCGCTCCAGAATCATTTTAACAATCATTGGTACAATGATATGCGGATGGCGTTGGCTCAGTTTGGTATTCGAGGGGCTGATGTTTTGAAATATCGAATCGAACTTGCCGAACCGGTCTATGATGAAACAGGGACCCCCCGAGCCGACTTTTTTACGGAGATGTCTGGGTAGAACAGCGATGCAAAAAGCGCAATAGCGAGGTTTTACGCAACAAACCGTCAGCCTTGACTGTTTAATGACCCTCCCGCATGATTCTGGGCCCCTGGCGTCTTGTTTTGTATCAATAGTGGGGCGTCCTCATTGGGTCCGCTGGCTTTGGTGCTGTTAGCAGGGTTGGGGTGGGTTACGGCGCATAAGCGCATTGCTCACGTCGCAAATGCAAAACAACCCAATGGGGGATCTGAGCGCGGGTTTTTGCAGGGAGGTTCGAAAGGAGCCGTTCGAGAAGAACCGCTCGAGGGGAGACGCTCGAAGGGAGATGCTAAAAGAGGCTGGCATGTAGACGAAGGCCAGCAATGAACAATGAGAGGGATATAAAAAATTCGTCCCATTGATCAGCGGTTGGGTTGAAAGCGGTGAGCCTAAACGCGAATCGCCCCAGTGAACGCAGTTTAGAGTGAAATAATTGTCGTTAATTCGGAGGTTGTGCGGGCCAGCAAGTCGGCGCAGCAGGGTACAAAATGGGGATCGGTTTTAGCCGACACCTCAACAAATTTAAATAAGGCGGGATGACATCGTGGCCAAAAAGATAACCAATAAAACACTAACGGATTTGCATTTGAAGATGGTGCGGATCAGACGCTTTGAGGAAGAAGCGGGCAAGTTGATGGAGGACGGGAAGATCCCGGGTGCCTTGCATCTCTATGTGGGTCAGGAAGCGGTCGCCGCTGGCGTTATGGCGCATTTGTCGAATGCGGATCAGATCACCAGTACCCATCGTGGTCATGGCCATGTCATTGCCAAGGGGGGCGAGTTTTCACCCATGTTTGCCGAGCTCTATGGTAAAGCCACCGGTTATTGCAAAGGCAAGGGCGGGAGTATGCATATCTCGAATATGGCACTCGGAATTTTGGGTGCAAACGGGATTGTCGGTGGAGGACCGCCCATCGCCA
>CAJYBS010000418.1 GCA_913064795.1 uncultured Gammaproteobacteria bacterium | reverse complement strand
CCATCAGGTCTTGGGTAACGTCACTCCGGTTTGGCCCTGATACTTGCCCCCGCGGTCTCGATAACTCATTTCACAGATTTCATCGCTCTCAAAAAACAGCATTTGCGCCACGCCCTCATTGGCATAAATTTTCGCTGGCAACGTCGTTGTATTCGAGAACTCCAGGGTCACATGTCCTTCCCACTCTGGCTCAAGGGGCGTGACATTGACGATAATCCCGCACCGGGCATAAGTCGACTTGCCCAGGCAAACCGTGAGCACACTTCGGGGAATTTTGAAGTACTCAACCGTGCGGGCTAGTGCGAATGAGTTCGGCGGAATAATGCAAACGTCGCTTTTTATGTCAACAAAACTGCGTTCATCAAATGCCTTGGGATCGACCGTCGCTGAATGAATATTCGTAAAGACTTTAAACTCATCAGCACACCGAACATCATAGCCATAGCTTGACGTACCAAATGAGATGACCCGTTCGCCGTTCATTGAACGCACTTGACCACTCTCAAAGGGCGTGATCATTTCTGACTCCGCCGCCATTTTACGTATCCATCCATCTGATTTAATGGCCATTACTGCTCTCTCCTCGTCAACATTCTTTTCATCAAAACCCGCTGGGAGTCAAAACCCTTTGGGGTCTTGATTAATCCAAAATTGAATCCAGCGCCTTGTTATTCATCCACGATCGAAATCATCGGCGCAGTAGCAGGCGCTTGATTCAATAATTTGGACGCCACCACCTCGCCCAAAGCCCTAAATTCCTGTGCTGATGCGCTCTCAGGCTGATCGACGACAATGGGCCGGCCTGCATCCGAGGCCAAACGTGTTTCGAGGGATAAAGGCAACCTCGAGAGCACCGGCACCTGATACTCTTGGGCAATTTGATCACCGCCGCCAGTACCAAAAATAGCCGTCTGGTGCCCACATTCACCGCAGGTGAAGGTGCTCATATTCTCGATGACACCTAAAACAGGCACTTCTACCTTATTGAACATTTCAATCCCTTTTCTTGCATCAAGCAGTGCAATGTCCTGGGGAGTCGTCACAATTAAAGCCCCGGTCACCGGTACCCTTTGAGCGAGGGTCAATTGGATATCGCCGGTTCCCGGGGGCATGTCGATCACTAGGACTTCAAGATCCGGCCAAGCTGTTTGGGTCAACATTTGTTGGAGCGCGCCACTGGCCATGGGCCCTCGCCAAATCGCGGGCGTCTTGCTCGACCCTAGAAAGCTCATCGACATACAAAAAATGCCATGCGCTTGAATTGGGATCAGTTGCTCATTTTGAACATCAGGCCGAGTTTCTGGAGGCAAGCCCAATAACGTGCCCTGACTCGGCCCATAGATGTCGGCATCCAGCAGACCCACTTTTTGTCCAAGTGCTGACAGGGCGACCGCTAGATTCGTTGCGACCGTCGACTTGCCCACTCCGCCTTTTCCAGAGGCGACCGCAAGGATGGTATTGACCCCAGGGAGATGAAGCTGATCAACCTGTTTATTTTCTGACACGACTCGGCCCTCACTGGAAATTGTAAAGCAGCATTGTACCGAGGCTCGTCCACAAAATCAGTTGAACCCGGCCCCGGAGACCCAAATGCGAGGAAAATATAGCGCCGAATCGCTAGATCCCCTAAACTTGCGCCTTCATGATTGGAGTCTCACGATGGCAGATCGTCGACGCATCCTAGTGACCAGCGCGCTTCCCTATGCCAACGGCGCCATTCATCTGGGACACTTACTCGAACACATTCAGACCGACATTTTTGTTCGGTTTCAGAGGCTTCGCGGTCACGAATGCATTTACGTTTGCGCCGATGACGTCCATGGCACCGCCGTGATGTTGAACGCCGAATCAGCCGGTTTGACGCCCGAGGCCTACACCGCAGAAATCACTGCCGATCACATCAAAGATTTTGATGCCTTTTTAATCAGCCACGATTGGTATAGCAGCACGCATCATGAAGAGAATAAAAAGCGCTCCGAGGAAATCTATCACCGTCTAAAGCAGTCCGGTCATATTAAGAAAGCATCGGTTGAGCAGCTTTTTGATACCCAGAAGCAGCTATTCCTCGCGGACCGGTTTGTCATCGGCGGGTGTCCCAATTGCAAGGCCCCCAATCAGTACGGCGACAACTGTGATGCCTGCGGCGCAACCTATGCGGCAACAGAACTCCTTGATCCAATTTCGAAGCTATCCAATACCCAACCTGAACTGCGCGCCTCAGAGCATATTTTCTTTACCCTGTCTGACTTCACCGACTATTTAAAACAATGGACGAACAGCGGGACACTCCACCCAGCGGTCACCAACAAACTGGCGGAGTGGCTTGATGAGGGGCTGCAGGACTGGGACATTTCTAGAGACGCTCCCTATTTTGGATTTGAAATCCCCGATGAGCCTGGAAAATATTTCTACGTTTGGGTCGATGCTCCCATTGGTTATATGGCGACCTTTGCTCAGTATTGCCAAGCGCATGACCTTGACTTCGATGATTACTGGCGAGCGGATTCTGACTGCGAGGTACACCACTTCATCGGTAAAGACATTGTAAATTTCCACGCCCTGTTTTGGCCCGCAATGCTCGAAGCTGCCCAGTACCGGACCCCAACCCAGGTTCACGTCCACGGTTTCGCCACCATCAACGGCGAGAAAATGTCAAAATCCAAAGGTACGTTTATCAACGCCTCGACGTATCTCAGCCAGCTATCACCCGAATACCTCAGGTACTACTACGCCTCAAAACTCAATCCCGGGGTCGGCGATCTCGATATCAGTCTTGAGGATTTCGTCCAGCAGTCTAATTCAGAC
>CAJYBS010000417.1 GCA_913064795.1 uncultured Gammaproteobacteria bacterium | reverse complement strand
TTGTCAGCCCAATATCCTCAGCTGAAGCACCAAATTCCATCGCGATCACCGCTTCCGCGATAAGCTCAGAAGCGTGCGCCCCAATCATATGGACCCCAAGTACACGGTCACTTGCAGAATCGGCGATGACCTTCACGAGGCCAGCTGTTTCTTGACTGGCCATTCCACGTCCACTGGCCGCCATTGGAAAAACACCTACATTGAATTCAATTCCTTTTTGCTTGAGCCCATCTTCAGTCTGTCCTACCCAGGCAATTTCCGGGTGCGTGTAGATAACCATCGGGACGGTGTCATAATTCACCTGAGGTTTTTTGCCTTTGATCCGCTCGGCAACCATCAACCCCTCTTCCATCCCCTTGTGGGCGAGCATTGCGCCACGCGCCGCATCTCCCACGGCGAACACCCCGGGGGCTCCAGTCTGGCAATGTTCATCAACTTCGATAAAACCTCTCGCGTCCAAGCTAACCCCAGAGTCACTCGCCAGCAGATCAGCGGTTTGAGGCCGCCTGCCAACGGCGACCACGATTCGGTCAAACGTCTCGGACTGGGTGCCCTCTGAATCTTCATATCTGACCACGACCTGAGTGCCACTTTTTTGACTGTCTACCACCTTGGCCCCAAGTCGAATATCAAGCTTTTGGCGTTTAAATTGTTTCAGCGCTTCTTTAGCAACTTGGGTGTCAGCGCCCGGCAAAAATGAATCCATGGCTTCAAGAAGCACAACCTCCGAACCTAGCCGACTCCAAACACTGCCTAGCTCAAGCCCAATCACTCCTGCACCAATAATGCCCAACCGCTTTGGAACACCCTCAAATTCAAGGGCACCGGTTGAATCAACCACGATGTCATCGTCGCACCGGCAGGCTTCGATATCGATGGGACTAGAACCCGGAGCCAGGATGACATGCTCGGCTTGGACTACAACAGGGCTGGCCTGATCAGAGGATACCGTGACTTGTTTGCCTGCACCGAGCTTTGCGTGACCCGACATCACCACAACGCCATTGGATTTGAGCAACCCAGAGACCCCTTGGGTCAGCGACGCAACCACCGACCGCTTATGCTTTTGCATCTGAGCAACATCGATCGCCAACCCTTTAGTCTGGATGCCTAGGGCTGGAAAACCGGATTTTGCTTGCGAATATTTATGCGAGGCATCGAGTAAGGCTTTCGAGGGAATACACCCCACGTTCAAACAAGTTCCGCCGGGCTGAAGCTCGCCTTTCTCGTTCAACCATTGATCAACGCACAAGGTGTTGAATCCAAGCTGGGCCGCACGAATGGCCGCGTGGTATCCCGCAGGGCCTGCCCCAACAACCACGACATCAAACTTCTCACTCATGATCTTTCTCCATTGCCAGCGGCCGCTCCAGTCTCAATAGGACCTTGAAAACACCCAAGGTCATCGCCTGTAACGGGCTATAACGCTTATATATCAAGCAAAATTCTTGCTGGTTCCTCTAAAAATTCTTTGACTGTCACCAGGAACCGCACTGCCTCCTGCCCATCGATCAATCGATGGTCATAAGAAAGGGCCAGATACATCATAGGTCGTATCACGACCTCACCATTGAGAGCGACCGGGCGTTCTTGGATTTTATGCATCCCTAAAATTGCGGTCTGAGGCGGCGTCAAAATAGGCGTCGATAACATTGAGCCAAAGACCCCACCATTGGATATCGTGAAAGTTCCGCCTGCCATCTCATCTAGAGTCAACTTACCCGCTTCAGCTTTTTCACCAAATCGTCGGATTTGCTCCTCAACTTCAGCGAGGGTCAAACTGTCGGTGTCTCGAATAATAGGCACCACTAGACCCCGAGGAGACGATACCGCTACGCCAATATCTTGGTAACCGTGATAAACAATATCGCTTCCGTCGATTGAGGCATTGACCGCCGGGAATCGCTTCAAGGCTTCGGTGCAAGCTCTTACGAAGAACGACATGAACCCCAACCGGGTTCCATTGTGGGCAGCTTGGAATTCGGCCTTAAAACGGCTACGCAAATCCATGATCGCCGACATATCTACTTCGTTGAAAGTGGTGAGCATCGCTGCGGTTTGCTGCGCCTCAACCAAACGCTTTGCAATACTCGCTCTGAGTCGAGTCATCGGCACGCGACGTTCTATCCGCTCTGTACCTTCTGAGGGGTGATCCTCTTGCTTGCTTTGCAAAGCAAGCGGTTTGGCACCAATGTGTTGCGCTTTGGCTACGGCTTGAATCACATCTTCTTTCGTCACTAGGCCGCTTTTTCCTGTCCCTTTGACTCGACTTAAATCAAGTCCGGTTTCCTCTGCTAATTTTCGCGCTGATGGGCTCGAGGCCGGATAGGCGGGTGCCTGCTCGGAACTGACTGGTTTCGGTGATTCATCAATCACCGGCTCGTCAATGACAAGCTGACCAATCCCAGACTCATCAATGTTCGTGCTCTCTGAACCTAAATGGGGCTGATTCACCTCACTCTCCCCTACAGATTCACCGCCGGATTCTCCCGCTTCAAATTCCGCCAGGAGTTCCTCCGACACAACCAGGGCGCCGGTGTTTTTTACAATCTTGGTTAACCGACCGGAAGATGGAGCAACCACTTCCAAGACAACCTTGTCTGTTTCGATATCAACAAGACTTTGATCGCGAGTCACCCAGTCCCCTTCAGCAACATGCCACATTGCGACCTCTCCATCGGCAATGGACTCTGGAAAAACTGGGGCTTTAATCTCCATGATACTTTTCTTCCTGTTTTAGAGAAGATCGAAATCTTCGATGTCACCTGAGAGCGCGAGCTCAACCAGTGTGTCCTGCTGAGATTGGTGCAATCCCAGGTTACCTGCTGCAGGGGCCGCAGATGCA
>CAJYBS010000416.1 GCA_913064795.1 uncultured Gammaproteobacteria bacterium | reverse complement strand
CACGGGTGAATTGGCAGCCCGTCGCGGATCGCCTAAAAGATCGCTATCAAATCATCTTGATGGAATGTCGCGGCACCGGGGACAGCGAACACACCGCTGACGGCTACTCGATTGAGCAATATGCCAAGGATGTCGTGGGCCTTCTTGATCATCTAGGCTTGCCCAAGGTTACTTTTGCTGGGCACAGTCTCGGCGGCGGCATCGGCTACACCTTGGGTGCCCATCACGCAGACAGACTCGAAAAACTCATCGTCATGGCGCCCATACCCAGCGGTGGCATCGGCGCCTACGACCCAGCGATGGTTGATGCGCAACTTGCCGCACGGGCCCGGGGTGATCGCAACTTTTTTATGGATCGCTACCGCTCCGGGAGAACCCTACCGGAGCTTGAAACCGAGGCTTGGTTTGAGGATCGAGTGAACCACCTCATGACTATTTCTGAGGGTCATATCACTGGCGGATTAGATTCAATGTCTGCACTCAATCTCAGCCAAGCGCTTGAGACGTTCACCACCCCAACTCTGATGATTGCAGGCTCCGGAGACAGTCTCCTCAACGCGAATTTGAGAGATTTTCAACGACTTCCGAATGCGGACCTCTCGGTGCTGAGCCGGGTTGGCCATGAGGTCGCTGTCCATGCACCCGACGCAGTCAGTGAGGCCATTGACAAATTTATGATCCACGGCCCAACTGCACCCAAACGGCCCAGAAGCGCAGGTTAGGTGCATTGAGTGAGTTCACCAGCACTCTTTAGGTTTCCAAACCAATCAGAAGGACAACGCCTGAAATGTCTGGCGCTTGCCCAAGCAGGCGGCCCTAGGCTTTTTGTAATCCACTGTTTTTAATCCGTCTTTCAGATCTGTTTGCTGATCGCTTTTTGCTGACTGTTCTGACCTGATTTGGCCAGCCGGGGACAAGGCCAGAAGCCGCGCGCAAGCGCTCTACAGCAGCACCAAATGATTGGGCAATTCGTTTTTTTCGGATGTAATCGGAAACTGCTCTGCAAGCACATCGCCCACCGAGGTTAAGCAGCCGTCAAAGCCTGCATAAACATTGCCTTGGGTCACTTCCGCCACGAGCTGATTGACGATCGTCTCCCAGACCTCATTGGGCAAGGCCCTCGCAACACCACGGTCCACTAGGATTTCGACATAGCGCTCGAGCTCAGAGACAAAAATTAAAACCCCAAGCTCTTGCCCTGTGTGATGCAAGTTGTTCTCTAAGAACTGCCGTCTGGCTAGATTGCTGGCCCGCCATTGCCGAACGCCGCGGGGAATTAATCGCCTTAGCAACGGCCGATAGCGCAGCGCCACCGCCAAAATAACAAAGACCGAAAATTGCACCGTCAACACATCGATGAGCTCAAACCAAAAAGGCAGCAAGATTAAAACCGAGGGTGTAACAACACCGGCAAGCGCCGCCCAAAGCGTCGGAATGTAATAGTAATCATCCGCTTGCTCGGCAAGCACGGTGACCACTTCGGCGTCCGTTCGAGCTTCGATCTCGCTGATGCGCTGGGAGATCTGCGTCAGTTCTTGTTCGGTCAATAAATCGCTCATCACCATCCTCCGCTTGCACCGCCGCCGCCGAAGCCACCGCCACCGCCGCTGAAGCCGCCGCCACCAAAACCGCCGCCGCCAAAACCCCCTCTCCCGAAACCGCCAGAGCCGCCATAAGCACCCCCGACGAGCGCGCCTCGATGACGACGACGCCGACCAAAACCACCTGAAAAGCCAGAAAACATTCGTAGTCCCATGATCACGACAAACAACACCAGAAAAGTCGCGTTGGGCAGGCCCGCGCCCCCGCCGGAGGAACGCCGCGCTACGGGCTTAGGCACAAAGTCTCCAGAAATCACTTGAGCGACTTGTTGCGCCCCCACCAAAATGCCGTCTGAGATGGCCCCTGCTCTAAAGCTCGGCACCATCGTACCTTGAATAATTTGGCTTGCGATCGCATCGGTCATTTCCCCTTCAAGCCCGTACCCGACTTCGATTCGAATCTTCCGTTCTGCCTTTGCAACAATTAGCAGCAGCCCGTTATTTTCTTCCTTCTGCCCGATCCCCCAATGCCGGCCCAATTGAAAGCCATAGGCTTCAATAGTTTCGCCGCCGAGGTCTGGCAAGGTCACAACAATGAATTGATTGCCGGTGGCCGCTTCAAGCTGACTGGAGATTAGGGCGATCGAAGCTTCGTCTTGGGCGCTGATCATTCCCGCTTGGTCAACAACCCTCGCGGTCAAACTCGGGAATGACGGCGCAGCAAGGGCGCTGCTGATGGCGAGCCAGAGTAAACATCCCGTCCAAAAACGGATTTTCAAAACGCCACGACCGGAGCCTGATCAGCGCTGGCAGCGGTCGCCTCGTAGTAATCTTCTCGCACGGTAAGCTCCGGATAAAGCCAGCCATGCCAAAGCTTCCCGGGGTAGGTTCGCAGCTCCGTATTGTACTGCGCCATGGAATTAATGTAGTCCCGCCGGGCCACGCTGATTCGATTTTCTGTGCCCTCGAGCTGAGACTGCAGCGCCAAAAAATTCTGGTTTGATTTTAAATCGGGGTATTTCTCAACCACGACCATCAGCCGGGACAAGGCGCCGCTCAACTGACTTTGAGCTTGCTCAAATTGCTGCAACCGCGCTGGATCATCGATCAGAGCCGGATCAACCTGCATCGAGCCCACTTTAGCCCGTGCCTCGGTGACCGCAAGGAGGGTTTCACGCTCTTGCTCCGCATAGCCTTTAACCGTAGCCACCAGATTGGGGATTAAATCAGCGCGGCGCTGATATTGGTTCTGTACTTGTGACCAGGCAGCTTTGACGCCTTCATCGAAGGTGGGCAGGTTATTAATGC
>CAJYBS010000415.1 GCA_913064795.1 uncultured Gammaproteobacteria bacterium | reverse complement strand
CCCGCTGCATCAATTTCTAGGATGTGATTGAACTTGGCCAAGCTGATGAGCAGCCCATGAGCCAGGGGCGTTGCACCCCCAGAAAGCCCCGTGCCAGCTCCTCGCACAACCATCGGAACCGATTGGTCATGGCAGAGACCCAGCACAGCTTCCAACGCCTTAAGGTTATGCGGCAACACCACCGCAGGAGGCACCACGGCCAGTGCGGTCAAGCCATCGCTCTCATAGACCTTGAGACGACTCGAATCTTCGATCAAATCCAGATCGGAAATTTTTCGGAGCTGTTGGAGTAAAGCTTTAGGAATCATGCTGGTTTACACTGATGCGGCCACCTGGATTATAGATGCTTTAGCGCAGAAGACACAGCGCGCCGTGGTCTAGGCTATACTGATCGCCCGCTAAGGAGGAACCCGTGAAATTTAACACCACAGAAGAAATCTTAGAAGATTTCAGACACGGAAAAATGGTGCTCATTCTCGATGACGAAGACCGCGAGAATGAGGGCGATCTCATCATTGCAGCCGATGTCGTGACCCCCCAACACATCACTTTTTTTGCCCGGGAAGCCTGCGGGCTCATCTGCTTGACCATCACCGAAGCTCGGGCACAGCAACTTAAACTACCGCTGATGGTGGACCACAACTCATCCCAGCACGAGACCAACTTCACAGTTTCCATTGAGGCCGCCGAAGGCATTTCGACCGGGATATCAGCGGCGGATCGGGCAAGAACCGTACGTGCTGCGGTTGCCAAAAACGCGAGACCCGAGGACATCGTGATGCCCGGACATATCTTTCCTCTCATCGCTAAACGCGGAGGCGTTCTGAATCGTGCAGGCCATACCGAGGCCGGTTGTGACCTTGCACGCATGGCCGGTTATGAAGCAGCAGCTGTGATTGTCGAGGTCATGAACGAAGACGGCACGATGGCCCAGCGACCGGAGCTCGAAGAATTTGCGGAAAAACATGACATCAAAATTGGTACCATCGCTGACCTCATTGAATATCGGGTTATTAACGATAAGACCGTCAGTGCGGTGGACGTCAAAACGATCAGCACCGAGGCTGGAGAATTTCAGCTGCACACCTACGAAGACAGCACCTCGGATGCGATTCATTTGGCCTTAACAAAAGGCACTATCAACAGTGAAACGCCGTGTTTGGTGCGAGTTCAAACCATCAATGTTTTGCGCGACGTCTTGGGCGCAGACAGACCTGGATTTGACCAATCCTGGTCAACGAGTGCCTCTCTTGAGGCCATTTCGAAGTCGGATTGCGGCGTTTTGGTGGTTGTTGGCCAACCCCATGCACCCGAACAAGAACTCGCGCAAATTCAATCGTTCCCAGAGATACCGGTAGCAGACCGCTCGGTCGCCGAATCGGGTGTCTATCGGGTCATCGGTGCGGGTTCGCAGATTCTTCGGGATCTTGGGGTGGGTAAAATGCGGCTCCTATCGAGCCCGACCCGGTACAACGCCTTATCGGGTTTTGGCCTTGAGGTCATTGAATTTATAGAGGCATGAGCCCATCATCGTTCACAAAGCATTGTTTGTCCGACCACATTTTGCCCTTATGAGGCGCGATAATATGACTGATTCACTGAGTGTCGTTACCCAGGCGGGTGCTGCACCGACGGAAACCAATCTCGCGAGAATTCTTCGCGTCAATCTCCTAGGGCAAGGCCCCAAGGCCTTAAGTGGCCTTCCTGACCATGTGACGCTTCAAGACAATAAAACAAAGAGACTGATTCGACTTGCAATCACCGCCCAGGGAATTGTTCTGAGCCGAGCAAAGGCATCATCGGTCATCGACGTGACTGGAAACTTCGATCCGTTTAAAGGTTCGCCTCCCGAATTTTCGGTTCGAGCCGGTTGGCGCCGACCCCTTCTGAAATCAAGATTGCGGGCACTTTTGACCCCTCGATTCAAGCCATGGGCTGTCGCGGCGTCCGAATTGTTCGATCGCTCCAATCAAACTAAAAACAGCGAGCTGACCATCACGATGCGCTGCAACGACACCGATGAGCAGCATGTGTGGGGGCGAGGTTCAGAAAACGTATCGATTATTGCCAGTCAACAAACGTTAACGCATCTCTTCAACGGGATCTCGATGCTGATCGATGATATCTTAAAAGGCAGAATTCAGTGTCAGGCGAGTATGCGAAATATTGCCCTGATTACGGATGCAACGATCGATCAATGGTTGGACTCAACGCCATGAATGCACCTTTTAAAGGGGAAAGTGATCTCAATGCCTGGCTCGACCGACATCATGTATCACGAATTAGAACCCAAGCGACGGACCTGGATGGCTTCGCCCTAGGAAAGTACTGTGCCCGCGAAAAATTTTTAAAGGCGTTGCCAATTGGCCATAACCTTGCCGATGTCTCCCTGGGATCTGACAGTAAGAGCACGCCCCACCTCGGCTTCTGGCATAGCTTCCGTCAAGGTGCCATTGGAGATATCGCGCTCAAGCCTGACCTTGATACGCTCGTCCCTGATGGTTTAGAAAGTGATCTTGGCCACGCGATCTGCGATTTCGCTCAGCTTGATGGTTCCCCTATTTCGCTCTGCCCGCGCACCAAACTCAAAACATTAGAGCAGCAGCTGGCCGATCAAGGATTGTCGGTCAAATGCACCTTCGAGCTTGAATTTTTTCTTTTCAACAACTCGTATGCTGATGCCGCGAGAAAGCGTTACCAAAACTTGAGCCCGGTTGGCGCTTCGCCGCTAGAAACCATCTATTTTCTCAGAGATTCGTTTCATGCAGCACCGTTCATGCAACAGGTTCTTGACCGACTCGATTGGTATGGAATCCCTTGGGAGGCATGGAATGACGAGAACGGGCTCG
>CAJYBS010000414.1 GCA_913064795.1 uncultured Gammaproteobacteria bacterium | reverse complement strand
CACAACAGGCTATCTCTTTCATTGGAACAAAAACCACTACGCCTGCGAGTGCGATTGGTTTCTTGGAGAACTTGAAGGAGATCCTGAGCCTGCGCTGGTCAACGACGCAGATTACTTACTGCGTGCCCAGTGGATACCATTGGCAAGAGTACCGATGCTACTGAGCTATCACCCCGATATACAGGAAGAATCGCGCAAACTCCTTCAAAGCTCCGCCATCAATTCGGTATAATCTGCCAATTGCAGCCACTCACTAATGCGCTTTACCAACGAGGACTCTCCTTTGGATATTCGAGCAAATATGAAGCGGATCATGGATGCTGAGGCCGCAGCCATTCAGCAAGTCTCGGTGACGGACGACTTCGAAACCAGTGTCCAGTTGTTGCTAAATACTGAGGGACGGGTGATCACCACGGGCATAGGCAAAGCCGGCTTTATCGCGCGGAAATTTGCCGCAACCCTCGCGTCAACGGGAACCCCTGCTTTCTTTATTCACCCAGCGGAAGCCGGTCACGGCGATCTGGGAATGGTGACCACCCAGGACGCAATTGTTGCCTTCTCGACCAGCGGTAAATCCAATGAAGTCATTCAAATGCTGCAGATCGCCCAACAACTTGGGGTCAGTGAAGTCATTGGCGTGACCTCACACAAAGATTCTCCCATGAGGCGCTTTTGCAAACTGATCCTTGATATGGGTCCCGAAATTGTTGAGCCTTGCCCGCTCTCTCTCACGCCCAGCGCTTCTATTGCGGTGATGTTGGCCATCAGTGATGCAATCGCGCTGACGCTCATGTCCCTGAAAGGCTTTACTAAAGAGGATTACGGTCGCAGGCATCACAGTGGTTATCTGGGCAGCATTACCCGCCCGCCCTCAGATACTCGATAGTCCGGTGCTGTGCCATGCACTCATTTAATCTCTCGAAACTGGCCAACAAGTATTTTGTAGAGGCTGGAGCCATTGCCAAAGAGCTTCCCACAGCCCCCAATGTTTTGGCCTTCATTGCCAGCGAGGACGAGCCTTCCTTGGCCTACGCTAGGGCCACGCGCCAACGTTTTCTGCAAGCTGGCTTCAAATACGACCTCCGCACCGTTAACCGCCTTGATCTCGAACCTGAAATATTAGCGGCCAATGAAGACCCAAACATTCATGGCATCTTTATTTACTACCCCATTTTTGCCAATAGACAAGACGATTTTTTGCGAAACCAAGTCCATTACACCAAGGACATCGAAGCTGGCAGCCAATATTGGACACGTAAACTCTACGCCAACGAGCGCCATGCCTTAGACCACCAGCCTGAAAAGAAAGCGGTTTTACCCTGCACGCCTCTGGCGATCGTTAAACTACTGATCGAGCTGGGTGTGTATCGAGAAGCCAATCATGGCGACCCGAAACCTCTGCAAGGTCGAACTGTGACTATCTTTAATCGAAGCGAAGTCATCGGGCGCCCTTTGGCGGTGATGCTCTCTAACGACGGCGCACGGGTTTTGTCCTTTGATGAACAGGGACCTCTCGAATTCATCGAAGCCCACCCCCAAGAAATTGAGATCGATCGGCACGAGGCGCTGATGGCGGCAGATATTGTGATCACCGGCGTTCCGAGCACCACCTTCCCGCCCATCACAGCCTCTGAAATCAGGCCGAATACCGCCTGCATCAACTTCTCAAGCATCAACAATTTCAGCGAAGACATTACCACTCAGACTCCGCTTTTTTTGCCCCGCGTCGGTCCAATGACGGTTGCAATGTGTCTGCGCAACACCCTGCGGCTCTACCAAAATTTTCATCAGGAAGCGGGCCTGTGACCTCAGATCAATCAATCACTGATTGGCTTGCCGCCGTGGCCAGTCGAAATCCCACACCCGGCGGTGGCGCCGTAGCTGCTCACTTGGGAGCCCAGTCGACGGCCCTGTTCGCAATGGTGTGTCGATACAGTAAGACCGGTGATTTCGGCCCGCAGTTTATTAGCGCCCTCGATGCCAGTACCCAGCGGTTTCTAGAACTTGCTCAAGCAGACGAAGTCGCCTATCAAACCTTAATGCTGACTCTGAAAAATGAACGGAAGAACGGCAGTGATCCCGTTAAAATTGATGCAGCCTATCTGGCAGCAGCCGAACCACCGCTGATGATGTTTGAATTGGCCGCCAAAATTGCTCGTCAATTTTGCGCCGTTCAAGACACAACCAATCAAAATCTCGCCTCAGATACGTCGATGGTTGCCTTGATGCTCGAGTGTACGTTGCGCTGCGCAGAGCTCAATATCCACATCAATCTCAATGCCTGCAAAGATGCCACCCTAACCGAGGCTTACAAATTACGCGTTCAGAGTCATTCAGAGGCTCGAGAAACCCTCGAAGCCATTATCGCCCAACCCACTGCCCAGTGAAGCCTTTGATTCGGCCCTTCAGCCTAGTTTTGAGTCTTCTGCTAGTCGTCAGTTGTGGATCGAATCGACTCCCAGAGCCTTCCGATTCAAGCAGCGCAACCCGCCAACAATCAGCGCTCAAAGCACGGCTCGAACAGGTTCTCTTTGATCAAATCGTCAAACCACCCACAAGGCTCCCCCTTGATGAAGCCATGATGAGCGCGCTGCGTTTGAACCGCCTTCAACAGATTGATTCGAGCGTAGACACTGCGCTACTACGAGCCGACCAGAGACGGCTTTTGGAGGCACTGAGATGGGCGGATGCCCAGGCCATTGATCGGACAGAAGCCCCGGGCGTCCAGGCCCAGATTGGAATCGAACCCTGGCTCCACGCTCGACTACAACGCCTGCAGGAGATTCAGCGTCCTCCGGCAGCAAACCCGACCGAGAGATCACAACGGGTCGGCGCAGCCGACAGCGATACCCAACACATTCCCAACC
>CAJYBS010000413.1 GCA_913064795.1 uncultured Gammaproteobacteria bacterium | reverse complement strand
CCGCATAAGGCAGTCATCCGATTCACTACTCTATCCCGGAAAACGCTAAACAAAAAAGGGGACCGCAACAACCAAACTGGCGAGTACGAGGGTGCACTCTAATGAGGCGGTGGTTACGGTAACGATTCGACGCTTAGTCATCTTTTGCTCCTAATTGGGTCAGTTGTTCTGGTTTCGACCAGGTACGGCCCCGTAAGAGCAATCCGCGTGCCAGCATTGGCTCAATTCTTTCCTAGAGGTAGAACCTAACCACGAGTAAAGGCTGCGGATCAGCATCCTGTGGCGCTCAAGTAGAATTACTGGATAACTCGACAGCATTCAGTGCCAGCAAATCGAACCCCTTGGAGCGAGATCGACTTTGAGCGAACAGGCTTAGGGGGCGCCTCACCGAGGCCAAAACGCTCCTCATCCCACGCGCTGTAAACTTGGCATCGCTACCGGACACCCTGTTCCATCTTTCATGGCGCTGTCGCCAAAAGGGCCTGTCAATCTCCCAAAGAGCTACGCATCTCTATTGATCTGCGCCCACTGAGACGACCAGATCAATCCGATATTAGTCTTGGAGCGCTCACACGCTCTTGTCTCGGCACACCAGCCCCAAAAGTGGGTTTAAGCTCAGCATGAGTCAAAAACAATCACAGTTGCTTTTTTTTATAGATCGACTAAAGTCGGCCTGCCAACTTATACCTTTGTGCGTTGAGCGCAGCGGTCATAAAGAATGGGAAAACTATCCAGGGGGATACCAATGTTGAAAAACTATTTCAAAGGCTTCAACGCCGCAATCTTGAGCTTAGGGGCCGCAATCTTTGCGCTCACATCGCTTCCAGTGACTTGGGCCGCTGATTCCAGCGCCAATAATCTTGTAATCGAAGAGATCATCGTGACCGCACGAAAAAAAGAGGAGTCCATTCAGGATACGCCACTGGCGGTAACTGCAATCACAGGAGAACTTCGCGAAGGCAGCGTTCGTAGACTCGAAGATATACAAGCCTTCGCACCCAACCTATTCATCAACCGAACTCCAGGCATCGCGAGCGGTGCAGCGATTACCATTCGAGGTGTTGCTTCACTTGAAAGCGACAAGAGCTTTGAGCCATCGATCGGCGTTGTCATGGACGGCATGTTCCTAGGTACGTCCAGTGGCGTGTTACTCGATAATTTCGACATCGAGCGAATTGAGGTTCTCCGCGGTCCACAGGGTACGCTTTTCGGTAAGAACACCACAGGCGGAATTCTAAACGTCATTCGCAGCCCGGTATCTCTAAACGAAATGGGCGCTGACATCAGTCTAACGGGTGGAAGTTTCGGCCGGCAGGACATCAAAGCAGTTGCTCAAATCCCGTTGATTGAAGACACGCTTGGCCTGAAATTGTTCGGTGCTAGTATTCAGCACGATGGACACGTTCGAAACACAACGCTGAACACCGATGTCGGTGGCGACGACAAGACCAATTACGGGTTCACCGTACTATGGGAACCGAACGACGATTTTGATTTGAAGGTCCACCACGAAATCATGGAAGACAACAGCGAGCAAGGCGCCTATACCAATAGGAACGTTGTTGGCGAACTGGCTTGCACGATCACGCAAATCGGTTTCGATCCTGCCAACGGCTGTGAGAAAGACGCCAATGATGGCCCTGATACCACAGAGTCTGATGGCAGTAACTTCAGTAACAACGACTACGAAACGACCATCGTGACCGCCAATTTCAACACTGAAGCCTTTCTGTACACTTACATCTATTCGCTGCGCGACATGGATGAGCAGAATATGCAGGACTTTGATGGCGCGCCTGCTCACCTCCTCCGTATGAATTTTTTCAACGATTGGGAGCAAACCAGCCACGAGTTTAGAGTCACATCACAGTTCTCAGATACGGTTCAATTTATCGCCGGCTTTTACGACTGGGAAGCAGACTTTGAACAGCGTTGGGATGTTTATGACTTATTTTATCAACTCTCTCGACTAGGCGTCCCACCTTGGGGAGCAGGCCGACAGGGCGTTGAGGGCTACTCCGACGTCTTCCCATGGGAAGAAGATGTTGCAGGCAACAATGGCCAGAGTCAGCTGACCACGTCAACCGCTGTGTTCTTTTCAGCGGATTGGTTTGTTTCTGATAACTGGACCCTGACTGCTGGTTTTCGCTGGACCGAGGAAGAAAAAGACTTTGTCGGCGGCGCATCGGCACCTGGATATTATCCTCTACGAGGAGAACCTTGGCCTGGCATTTTCAACCCTTATGAAGCCAAGGCAAAATGGACTGAGACAACGCCAAAGCTGGGTTTGAGATATCAGCCATCGGATGATGCGATGTTCTATGCCTCTTATAGCGAAGGCTTTAAGAGTGGCGGATTCTTCGCACGTCAAGCGAACTATCTGATTGATCCTTCCTACGAGCCAGAATACGTCAAGAACTATGAGTTCGGCTGGAAGACGACCTTACAAGACGGACGCATGATCTTTAATGGCGCGATCTTCAGGTCGGACTATGACGATAAGCAAGAATCAATTTTGATCCCGGTTGACCTCTCGAACGTTGCAACTGTTGTTCGGAATGCGTCGTCTCTTGAGATGACAGGCCTTGAACTGGAAGTCATGTATCAGGTCACTCAAGCTTGGAACGTCATGGCAACTGACTGACACCTACATTCAGAGTACGCCGATTATTTGGCCGATCTGACCGGTGACAATATCGTCACTGATAACTCAGCACTGGTACCTCGTAACACGCCTAAAAACACCTTTGGCTTGACGACGTCGTACACTGCGAAGGTTGGGAATGGTGACTTAAAGGCGAGAATCTCTTATCGGCACCGATCCGATATGGAGACAAACTCCTCCAACAATCCTTTGGGTACACTCGATA